>CAZIFP010000130.1:0-7975 GCA_964538105.1 uncultured Bifidobacteriaceae bacterium | reverse complement strand
CCGTCTTAGCCTTGGTGAGCCGTTACCTCACCAACTAGCTGATAGGCCGCGGGCTTATCGTAAAGCGTCAGGCCTTGCGGTCCCCAACTTTGAATTTTCAAGGATGCCCTCAAAAATTCACATCCGGTATTAGCTCGCCTTTCAGCAAGTTGTCCCAGACTTTACGGCAAATTACCCACGTGTTACGCACCCTTGCGCCACTCCGACATTTAAATATTGCTACTTGAATGTCAGCGTTCGACTTGCATGTCTTATCCACGCCGCCAGCGTTCGTTCTGAGCCAGAATCAAACTCTCCGTATAAAAACGTTAGTTGATTCCCGCCGGATCGTGAGACCCGGCGGCATTTTACTTATTTTTGTTAAACTCCTCAAAACCAGCGAACTAACTCGCCGGCTTTGAAGGGGCTCTTTACTAATCGCACAATTCAATTTTCAAAGAGCAGCAGGTGTCTAAACACCTAAAATCTTGCTCGAAACCCAACCCGCTTTGTTTCCCATTCAGGGGACAAAAAAACCCGAGCGCCGAAATTCATTTTCACTCGGCTTCTCAGATTCGAGTTTCAGGGGCGCGAATCTTATCAACATCGCACCGTTTGTCAACAGGCTTTTCAGCCAGCCTTACGCATCGCGAAGGACGGACAATCTAACAGGATCAAAACATCATGCAAGCGTTTTTTAAATTATTTTTTGATGCGTTAAATCACCGCCGAGCCACCGCCCGAAAATCGTCGAAAGGCTTGTCAAATAAGGCTTATTCCAGCCCGCGCTCGATCAAATCATTCTCGTCCATCCCCAAGTAATGACCCAGCTCGTGCAAAAAAGTCGTCCGCACTTCTTCACGAAAACGTTTCTCGTTCGTTTCCGCGGCGTCCCAAATGTTTTCCAAATACAAGATTATCTGCGGCGGCAGCGGCACATCGTTCTCTTCCACGAACTCCGCGCCGGTGAACAAACCCAGCGTGTCCGCTTCGATTCCATCGGCCTGCAATTCCGCATTGGGCTGGCGCTCGAAGATCACCGGCAGCCTTTCCGCGCGTTCGCGCAACGGTTCCGGCAACGCCGCGAGTGTTCCTTCAACTTCCGTCAATGCGATGTCGCATAACTTTTCCCAGTTCAAATTCACGATGCAATTCTGACGCGCGATTCGCCGCTACGCAACTTTGCGTTCACCGCGTTTTTCGCTCGCGCTTGAACGGCGCGTGCTTATCGTTTGTCTGATTACACAATTTATGACATCCAAAAATTTCCCGATCATCCTGCCACCTGCAATTTTTCGATTTGTGTTCGCCGCAATACTGGCAAGTTTTTTTACCGCACAAGCGGCGACCAACGAAATTCCCGCCGAGCCGGGCGTCTTGCGCGCCACGCTGACGAACGGCCTGCAAGTCATCGTCGTCCGCAACACCATCGCGCCGGTCGTCACGACGATGGTGAATTATCGCGTCGGCTCCGACGAAGCGCCCGCCGGATTTCCCGGCACGGCGCACGCCACCGAGCACATGATGTTTCGCGGCAGCCCGGGATTGAGCGCCGACCAGTTGGCCGCGATTTCCGCCGCGTTCGGCGGCGACGACAACGCAGACACGCAGCAGGCCGTCACGCAATATTTTTTCACCACGCCGGCGGAAAATCTCGAAGTCGCGCTGCGCGTTGAGGCCACGCGGATGCGCGACCTGTTGCCCGACGAATCGCTTTGGACCAAGGAGCGCGGCGCGATTGAGCAGGAAGTCGCGCAGGATTTGTCGAATCCCGAATACGTTTTTTACGAACAATTGCTCGCCGCCATTTTCAAAGGCTCGCCTTACGAACACAGCCCGCTCGGCACGCGTCCGTCGTTCGACAAAACCACCGGCGCGATGCTTCGCAAATTTCACAACACCTGGTATGCGCCGAACAACGCCATCCTCGTCGTCGTCGGCAACGTGGAACCGCAAACCGTTTTGGAACAGGTGAAAAATGTGTTCGGCGAAATTCCGGCGAAGCAGCTGCCCGCGCGACCGGAATTCAATTTCGGCACCGTGACGCCGGACACGCTCAAACTCGACACCGATTTGCCCTACGGCATGACCGCGATCACGTTTCGTTTTCCCGGCGCGGACAATCCCGATTTTGCCGCCGCGCAAATTTTGTCCGACGTTTTGAGCAGCCAGCGCGGTAAACTTTACGGCCTCGTGCCGGACGGCAAGGCGCTATTCACAACATTTGAATACGAAACTCTACAAAAATCCGGCTTGGGTTATGCCATCGCCGGATTCCCGGCCGGCGCGGATTCGACCAATTTGTTGAACAGTGTGAAAGACATTCTGCTGGCCGAAATCACCAACGGCGTCAGCGCCGATTTGGTAGAGGCCGCCAAGCGCCGCGAAATCATCAGCGCCGAGCTGCAAAAAAATTCCATTGATGGTCTGGCGTCCGCGTGGTCCACCGCCGTGGCGATTGAAAATCGGAATTCGCCCGACGATGACATCAATTTGTTCCGCGCCGTCGCGGTGGACGATGTGAACCGCGTCGCCAAAAAATATCTGGATTTTGACCACGCGATTTCCGCGATTCTCACGCCGACGCCGTCGGACAAGCCGATTTCGTCGAAAAGTTTTGGCGGCGGCGAATCGCTGATTTCCACCAAAAACGCGAATGTGAAACTGCCTTCATGGGCGGAAAAAATCACCGAAGGTTTGCCCGTGCCCGCCACGACGCTCAATCCATTCGTCACGAATCTGGCCAATGGAATCAAGCTGATTGTGCAGCCGGAATCCGTCAGCGACACCGTGAGCATTTATGGCCGCGTGAAGAACAATCCGAAGGTGCAAACGCCCGACGGCCAGGACGGCGTGGACGAGGCGCTGGACAAACTTTTTTCCTACGGCACAAAATCGCTCGACCGGCTGGCGTTCCAAAAGGCGCTGGACGACATCGGCGCGAACGAATCGGCGGGCGTGGATTTTTCGTTGCAGGTTTTGCCGGACCAGTTTGAGCACGGTGCGCAACTGCTCGCGGACAACGAAATTTCCCCAGCGCTGCTGGCCGATGATTTCAAGATCATCCAGCAACAACTCGCCGCCAGCGTCGCCGGCGAAATCAAAAGCCCCGGCCACATCGCCGGCCATGCGCTGACCGTCGCGCTGTTTCCGAAGGGCGATCCGGCGCGGCGCGAGACGACGCCGAGCAGCGTAAAAGCACTAACCATTGACGACGTGAAAAATTATTACGCCAGCGCATTCCGGCCCGACCTCGCGACGATTGTGGTGATCGGCAATGTCACGCCGGATAGCGCCGTGGCTGTCATTTCAAAATACTTTGGCAATTGGACAGCCGACGGTGAAAAGCCGAACACGCTGTTTCCGCCGGCACCGACAAATTCAATTTCCGTGACGCATGTGCCCGACGCCAGCCGCGTTCAGGACAAAATCACCTTGGCGGAAACGGTCCAATTGACGCGGACGAACCAGGATTATTACGCGCTGCAACTCGGCAATCACGTTCTTGGCGGCGGCTTTTACGCGACGCGGCTGTATCGCGATTTGCGCGAGAAGAGCGGGCTGGTTTATTTTGTGGACTCGTCTTTCACCGTCGGGCTGACGCGCGGTGTTTATCAGGTGGAATACGCCTGCGACCCGCTGAACGTCTCCAAGGCGCGCGCCGTGATTTTGCGCGACCTGAAGGACATGCAGACGAAAAAGGTGTCGGCGCAGGAACTGCATCAGGCCAAGCTGATGATGCTCCACGACATTCCGCTGGCGGAATCGAGCGTGGATTACATCGCGCAGGGCTGGCTGGCTTATTCGGCGCTCGGACTGCCGCTCGACGAGCGCGTTCACGCCGGAAAAATTTATGCCAAGTTCGATGCGGGTGATGTCCAAAATGCGTTTGTCAAATGGCTCCGGGCCGACGGTTTGGCGCAGGTCACGCAAGGACCGGCACCGAAATAACCGGCGGATGTTCGGCTCGGATTTCGAGATCGTGCCGCCATTATGCAATTGCGCTGGCGGTTTTTAAACTGGTTCTTTATTGTCGCCTTAAGCAAGCGCAAGAATTCAAGTCAACTATCAAAAACCATGAGTGCAATTTCAAAAACCTTTGCCCGATTCACCTGCGGGACGGCCTTACTGCTCGCGGCCGTCCTGTTCGCCGGCAGCTGCAGTTCAATGGACAAGCCGGCATCGGCCAGCTTCGCGTCGGTGGTCATCGTCAACCAGACGCCGGAGCAGATCCGCCAGGCCGTCTTCACTGTGTTTCAGGACAACGGCTACCAGACGATTCCGCAGTCCGACGCCACGCTGGTCTTCCAACGCGAAGCCACGCGGCGCGAACAGATTGACTACGCCGGATTCGCCGGCGCCCAAGCGGGTGAAAAAGTGGCCATCCGCGTGCGCGTGAATGTCTGGCCAAAAAATCCCGGCGCGTATTGGGTGGGCTGCAAAGCCTACGCGGTGTGCAATCCTGGACAAGGCGTTTTCGAGAACACCACCGCGCTGTTCGATTTCCAGAGCAAGCCTTACCAGAAACTGATGGACCAGGTCGCCCAGAGGGTGGTCATGTCCACGCCGGCACCGTGAGAGCGTTTCCCGTCAGTCTCGAAAAGGAAAACCAGCTCGCGCAACGTATGGCTGCGCTCGGTGTGCGCGAGGCGGACATTGAGGAAAGTTTCGTCCGCTCCCGCGGGCATGGCGGACAAAACGTCAATAAGGTTTCAACGTGCGTCATGTTGCTGCATCGGCCGACTGGTGTGCAGGTGAAATGTCAGGAAACCCGCCAGCAGGGATTAAACCGCTACATCGCCCGGCGTCTGCTGCTGGAGAAAATTGAGGAGAAGAAAAACGGCTTCGTCGCCGCGCAACGCGCCGAGATCGAAAAAATCCGCCGGCAGAAGCGCAAGCGTTCACGTCGCGCCAAGGCCCGGATGCTCGCCGATAAATCCCAACACTCGGCAAAAAAAGCGGCGCGGCGCTCCTTGCCGATGGAATAACGGAGATGCGTCCGTTAACCGGAAATAATCGCCGATTCCATACCAGCGGTTCGAGCGAATGTGGTAAGGTGCTGCTCCATGAACATTCTCATCGAAGACGCGGAGAAGCTGGAATATCTCACCAGCAACAGCCAGTGGACCAAAAAAGCTGAAGACGGAAAAAATTTCGGTTCTACCGGCAACGCCTTTGCGGCGGCAAAAAAAGAACTGATCGGCAGGTTCAACATCGTCTGCTACATCGCCCAAACGAAACAATTCATCAACATGAACCACGGCAAGGGCAAGGGCGCGGAAATCGTGACGGCTTGAATCATTTCCATAACGGAATTGAGCGCTTTTTGATCCGTTTCCAGTCGTGATGAAACAAAAGCGGCGCGTCATCGCTGACACGCCGCAGGTTTTGAAATTAAAACAGATTACGCCGGCACCGCCCGCGCCGCGCGGTCGGTTTTGCGCTGGCTCAAGCTCTTGAAAAATTCAAATCCTTCGCGGGTGCGGCGGACAAAGACGTCCTTGTCTTCCAGCATCGTCTTAACGATGCGCAAGATCGGTTTCGGGCGCATGTAATAGCTGCGATAGAAACGATCCAGTTCCTCGTCAATCTTGTCCTTGCTCAGGCCGGGATATTCGAGCGTGCTCTGCTGCAGACCGCCGCTTTCACAGAGGTCGGTCTTGTCCTTGTTGGTGAACCAGCCGTTCTGCTTGGCCATCTCGTAAAGTTCTGTGCCGGGATACGGCGCGGCAAGCGAAACCTGTATGCTGAACACGTCGAGTTCCTTCGCGAAATCCAGCGTGTTCTGGATGCTCTGCTGCGTTTCCACCGGCAGACCGAGGATGAACGTGCCGTGGATGAGGACGTCGGCCTTGTGGCAGGCCTTCGTGAATTCGCGCATCTCGGCCATCGTCACGCCCTTTTTGATGCGCGTGAGAATGTCGTCATTGCCGCTCTCGTAGCCGACCAGGAACAGGCGGAGACCGGTGTCCTTGAATTGTTTTATCGTGTCGTAATCAATGTTCGCGCGGCTGTTGCACGACCAGGTGAGGCCGAGCGGCGCGATTTTTTTGGCAATCTCACGGGCACGCGGCAGGTTCGCGGTGAACGTGTCGTCGTCGAAAAAGAATTCCTTCACCTCGGGGAAAACCTTTTTTAGATAGGCCATTTCGTCAGCGACGTTCTGCGCGGAACGGACGCGATATTTGTGACCACCGATGGTTTGCGGCCAGAGGCAGAACGTGCATTGGGCCGGACAGCCGCGTCCGGTATACATGCTCATGTAAGGATGCTGCAGGTAGCCATTGAAATATTTCTGGATGTCGAGGTCGCGGCGATAAACATCGGCCACCCACGGCAGCACATCCATGTCATGAATCAATTCGCGCTCGGCGTTGTGCTTGATCTTGCCGTCCTTGTCCTTGTAGGAAAGTCCGTTGATGCCCGAAAAGTCGCGGCCTTCGGAAACTTCCTTGCAGGTGTAATCAAACTCCTTGCGGCCGACCCAGTCAATCGCCAGCGACGCCTTGAGCGTTTCCGTGGGCAGCACGGCGGCGTGCGCGCCGACGAAGCCGATCTTCGTGTCCGGCTTCTGCGCCTTGATCGCCTCGGCCACCTTGCAGTCGTTGCGCAACGACGGCGTGCTGGTGTGGATGATGACGAGATCGTATTCCTTGGCAATGGCCAGACACTCGTCCTTCTTGATGCCGTGCGGCGGGCAGTCGAGCAATTTGCTCCCGGGCACGAGCGCGGCCGGTTGTGCGAGCCAGGTCGGATACCAATAGCTCGTGACTTCGCGCCGCGTCTGGTAACGCGCGCCGGCACCGCCGTCGTAGCCTTCAAAACTCGGAGGGGAAAGGAACAGTGTTTTGCTCATTCGTATGCTAAATAATTTGGGTTAAACTTTATTCGGACTTTTTCACGTCTTTAATTTTCGCCAGCAACTCATCGCGTTCTGACGTGTCGCCGGTGCCGCAGTGGCTGGCGACGTGCGGCTCGTGATGGACTTCGTTGGAGAACGCGCCGCGCGCGCCGGCAGCAGGCGAATTAATCGCCGCCTTCGCCTCGGCCAGATGGCCTTTGCCGATGGTCGCGCCGTTGAACGCGCGTTTCGCCAGTTCCGGCGACGATGGATACGGCTTGGGCTTCGAACCGAAGTTGTATTTGATGTTTTTCCAATTGTCGCCGCTTTGATAATTCGTGCCGAGCGCGCCGCTCGGATCGTAACCGCAATGCACCATGCAATGTTCGCAGCGCGGGTCGCGCGCGACGCCGTTGACGACACCGTATTTTTCCCATTTCACTTCGCGCAACATTTCCTGATAGCCGCCGTAATGGCCGTCGGTCATCAAGTAACACGGTGCTTTCCAGCCCTTGACGTTGAACGTCGGAATCGCCCACGCGGTGCAGGTCAGTTCGCGTTTGCCCGCGAGGAATTCCTGATAAACCGGCGTGCCGAAAATGGTGAACGCCTTGCCCCACTGTTCGATCTTGGCGAATTTTGCGCGCGTCATGTCGCGCGTGAGAAAAAATTGTTTCGGATCCTTGCCGAGGCGTGAAACCATGTCCTTCTTCGCGGCATCGTAGTCGTAACCGGGAGAAATTGTGTGGCCGTCCACTTCGAGCGAGCTCAAATACTTGAACATGTCCTCGATTTCCTCCACGTCGGTTTCGCGATAAACCGTGGTGTTCGTCGCGACTTGATAGCCGCAAATCTTTGCCATCTTGATCGCCTCGACGCATTCCTTGAACACGCCTTCGCGCTCGACGATGAGATCATGCGTGAATTCCAGACCGTCCACATGGACATTCCAATACATCCATTGCGTCGGACGAATGACAACTTTTTTCTTCGCCGCTTCGTCGGACTTGCGGATGACTTCAGCTTCCTTTTCGGAAATTAATTTTTCATCCAGCAGCTTTTTCAGCTTCGGCTCGATCTCCGGCGAATAAATCGCCGCGAGGTAATCGCGCATTTTTTTGCGCATGAACATCCCGTTCGTGCAGATGTAAAGCA
>CAZIFP010000129.1:0-8092 GCA_964538105.1 uncultured Bifidobacteriaceae bacterium | reverse complement strand
CCAGCACGAGCGCGGTCATCGCCTCGACCATCGGGACGGCGCGCGGCAGCACGCATGGATCATGGCGGCCGCGGCCCTTGAGCGTGGTGTTGTGCAGCGATTCGTCCACGGTGTCCTGCTCGTGCATGACCGTGGCGACCGGCTTGAACGCGGTGCGGAAGAAAATCGTCTCGCCGTTCGATATGCCGCCCTGGATGCCGCCGGAACGGTTCGTGGTGGTGAAAACTTTTCCCGATTTGGCGCGGAACGCGTCGTTGTGCTCCAAGCCGGTCAACAAAATGCCGCCGAAGCCGGAGCCGACCTCAAACGCCTTGGACGCGGGCAGGCTCAACATCGCCTTGGCTAAATCTGCTTCGAGTTTGTCAAAAACCGGTTCGCCCCAGCCGGCGGGCACGCCACGCGCGACGCCTTCGACAATGCCGCCGACGGTGTTGCCTTCGCGCCGCATTTTTTCGATGAGGCGAATCATCTTCTCCGCAGCCTTTGCATCGGGGCAACGGACGATGTTGGACTCGACATCCTTGAGCTTCACCTTTTCGGGATTCACTTCGCCAATGATTTTTTGCACCTGCTTGACGTAAGCCAGAATTTCCACGCCGAATTTCTCGCGCAAAAATTTTTTTGCAATCGCGCCGGCGGCGACGCGGCCAACCGTCTCCCGCGCGCTGGCACGTCCCCCACCCTGCCACGCGCGAATGCCGAACTTGGCGAAGTAGGTGTAGTCCGCATGCGACGGACGGAACTTGTCCTTCATCTCCGTGTAGGCCTCGGAGCGCGCATCCTCGTTTTTCACCCAGAGGGAAATCGGCGTGCCGAGCGTCCGGCCGGTCGAGGAAATACCGGAGAGGATTTGCACCGTGTCGGACTCCTTGCGCGGCGTGACGATTTTGGATTGCCCGGGCCGGCGGCGATCCAAGTCTGGCTGGATGTCGGCGGCGGAAAGTTTCAGGAGCGGCGGGCAGCCATCCACGACCACGCCGACACCGCCGCCATGCGATTCGCCCCACGTCGTGATGCGGAACAATTGTCCAAAGCTGCTTGCCATGCACCGATGATGCAAAAAATTTGCCGCGCGGTCAAATCCCGGATTAACAACTTATCGCGCGAAGGATTCGAAGGTGGCGAAGGAAGACAAATGTAATCTTTCGCCGCCTTCGTGCTCTTCGCGCGACATTTTACAAACTTGAAACTTGCCGCTTGAAACCTGAAACTGGCTGGAATGAACCGCATCGTCGAGAAGTTTGCCCAGCTTAAATCCGCCAGGAAGAAAGGCCTGGTCGTCTATATCGGCGCGGGCGACCCTAACCTCGAAGCCACGCGGCAACTCGCGCTCGCGTTTGACCAGGCGGGCGTGGACATTCTGGAACTCGGCGTGCCGTTCAGCGATCCGCTGGCCGACGGATTGGTGAACCAGCTTGCCGCACAACGCGGGCTGGAGTCCGGCACCACGCCGCCAAAACTCCTGGCGACCATCAAAGCAATCCGTAGGCAGTCGCAGATTCCGCTGGTGCTATACATTTATTTCAACCTCATCCACAAGGTCAGCATGGAAAAATTCATCAACGACTGTGCGGCGGCGGGCGTGGATGGCCTGCTGGTTTTGGATTTGCCGCCGGAGGAATCGGACAACTACGAGGCGATGATGAAGCAGGCCGGCCTCTGCCATATTTATCTCGTCGCGCCGACCACGCCGGAAGACCGCATGGAACTCATTGTCAAGCGCGGCAGTGGATTCATTTATTACATTTCGCGCGAGGGCGTGACCGGAATGCAGGCGAGCATCGCGACGAATCTCGCTTCGCAGGTCGCCAAAATCCGCGCGCACACGGATTTGCCCGTCGCGGTCGGTTTCGGCATTTCCAACCCCGAACAGGCGAAGGCCGTCGCGCAAAACGCGGACGCCATCGTTGTCGGCAGCGCGGTGGTGAACCAGATTGCCGAAAACGGCAAATCGCCGGAACTGGTGGCGCGCGTGGGTGGATTTGTTAGGACAATGAAGCAGGCGTTGGAGTCTTTGGGGTGAAAGTCGCTGAAGCATAACAATCTCACCGTGTCATGAGTCTTGATGACATGACTACCCAAGCACTTCAATATAATATCTTCACTGAAACAGAAGCCCGTAATAAAAATCATGAAATCTTCATTCAGAACCATTCAATTCTTAACGGCTGCAATTCTCTCTGGCATTGCCGTTGCAGCCCAGGCGCAGGTTGTCGTATCGGACAATTATGAGAGCTATACCGCCGGCACCAGTGAACTTACCGGTTATTCCAGCACCGCATCATTGACTGCTTATTCATTGACCGTCGCTTCAGGAACGGGAGTGGGTGGCAGTCAAGGTCTGACTTGGGCGGCAAACTTTACAGCCCAGTATAGCGGCACGATGGGCATCAACATGGCATATTACAATACTTCTGGAAATACGGATCCGAACCTGAATGACTACACGCTGTCGTTTGAAATGTCGGTTCCCAGCGGTGTCGCTGTGAACCAATTCCAATTGGGCATCAATGGCTGGGCAGGATTGTATTTTACCGGTGCCACGAGCACAACTGGAACCGGAACCATCAATACAAGCGGGGTGGGCGTCGGTTCAGGTTTTCAGCTTATTACTCTGAATTTGGGTGCTTTTAATACTGCCAATAGCGGCACTTTTAACCCCCTTGACATAACGTATCAAATCCAGCTTCAACTCAACGGCTGGCAACTCGCTGGTGGCGGTCCAGTCACCGGAGAGCAAATGACGATTGATAACTTGCAAATTCAAGCGGTTCCAGAACCCACAACCCTGGCTTTGGCTGGTTTGGGTGCCGCCGGATTGCTGGCCATCCGCCGCCGCAAAGTGTAAGCAACCATTTTACTTTCAAACCGACCCGGTGAAAGCCGTGGTCGGTTTTTTTGTTTCGGTCATGGAATTGAAAACAAATTTTGCGTTTTTCCTGTCATCCGTGTTGAATTGCCGAAATGAAAGCACAATCTGACCTCAAAGACCGGTTCGTCATCATCATGGCCGGCGGACGCGGCGAGCGGTTCTGGCCGTTGAGCCGCGAAAAAATGCCCAAGCAACTGCTCGCGCTGCTCGGCAAAAAATCCTTTTTGCAGGAGGCGGTTGACCGCGTGCTGCCGCTGGTGCCGGCGAAAAATATTTTTGTCATCACCAACGAGGCGCAACTGCCGGAAGTGCGGAAACAGTTGCCGAAAATCCCAAAGGACAATCTCGTCGCCGAACCGATGGGCCGCGACACCTGTGCCGCCGTCACGCTCGGCGCGGCGCTGGTCGGCGCGCGCTCGACGACGGGCGTGATGGCGGTGTTGCCTGCGGATCACGTCATCCCCGACGCTAAAAAATTCCAGCAGGTTTTGGGCGATGCCTTTGATGTCGCCGCACAGGGCCAGGCGATTGTGACCATCGGCATCAAGCCGACCGAGCCGGCGACAGGCTACGGCTATATTCATGTTGGGCAGGAACTACCGACGCCGCCCGGCGCGAAGAAAACCAAGACCATTTTTTTCAAGGCCGAAAAATTTGTCGAGAAGCCAAACTTCGAGACCGCGCTGGATTACGTCAACAGCGGGCAATATCGCTGGAACGCGGGGATGTTCGTCTGGAGTTTCATCACCGTCACGAACGGCTTGCAGGCGCATCAGCCGGAGATGTTCGCCGCCTGCCAGCGGTGGTTCAAGGTCGCCAATAATCCTGACAAGCTCGCGAAAGTGCTAGCGAAGGAATATCCGGAGATTAAAAAAATCTCGATTGATTACGCCCTGATGGAAAAGGCGCAGAACGTCATCGTGGCCGACGGCGCGTTCGAGTGGGACGACCTCGGCGCGTGGAACGCGCTGGCGCGGCACCTCAAAGCCGACGCGGAAGGCAACTGCGCCGTGGCGGATTTCATCCATGTGGACGCGGCGCGCAACATTATCTACGACGCGCGCACCAAGAACCGCACGCCCATCGCGGTGGTCGGCTTGCGCGACTCGATTCTGGTGCAGACCGACGACGCTGTTTTGCTGGCGCACAAGTCGCAAGCGCAGAAAATCAAAGAATTGGTCAAGAAGCTCGCCGAGGATGCGCGATTGAAGAAGCTGGTTTGATTTCGCATATTGTGGTTGCAGTAGCATCTAAGTTGGTGATGTGGCATCCTTTGTCAGCAAATCAAATCCATTGGAAAATATTATGGCCCAGGCAATCATGGATCCCGAAAAGGTGCGGCGGTTCGCCGAGGAGCTGCACCGCTTCAACACGGAAATCGAAAACCGGATGACGCTGCTTCATGCGCGGTTCACTGCGCTGGGCGACACCTGGCAGGACCAGGAACACGAAAAATTTGCCGAGGAATTCCGCCAGGCGCTCAAAGCCCTGAAAAAATTCACCGAGATGTCCAAGGCGCATACGCCCTACCTGTTGCGCAAAGCCCAACGCATCGAGGAGTATTTGAACCAGCGATAACGATGTCCGGCCAAGCCCAGATCACTTCGGTGGAGGCGCTCGATGCGTTCCGGGCGGACTTGATTGTCTATTTGAGGCAGATGCAGCCGGTGATTGACGAGGTGAGCAGCGAGATGATGCGCATTAAATTCTGGCTGCAAAACGAGCAGCGCCAGGTTCTCGAAAGCCACGCCCGCCGGCTGCAACGCCGGTTGGAGGAGGCGCAGGCAGAATTGTTCAACGCCCGGCTATCCACATTGCAGGAGTCCACGATTCTCCAGACCATGGCGGTGCAGAAGAATCAACGCGCCGTCCAGGAAATCGAGCGCAAGCTGGGGTTGTTGAAAAAATGGGATCGCGAACTGGAAAACCTAGCCGGACCGCTGTTGAAACCGGTGGATCAACTTCGCGGATTTCTGGCAACCGACATGGCGAAAGCGGTCGCCTATTTGAACCAGGCCATTCAGGCACTGGAGGCTTATAAGAAAGTGGCGCCACCGGCAGCACCGAACGCTACAGCAAACGACCCCAAGACGACACCATGAGCTTGAAGGCCAACAAGAGCCGGCTGACGGGGCTGACCAAGGACATCTTGCTTCGCTGGGCGGACACGCAAGAATACTGGCGCGACGCGAAGGGCGCGGAGTTTGACCGCCGCTTTATGCGGGAGCTGTTTCCGCAGGTGAACCAGGCCGCCGCCGCCCTCGAGAAACTGGACGAGCTTTTGAACAAAATCAGGAACGAATGTGAATAATCTCACCGGCTGCAAAGATTTGCTGGCGCAACTGGACACGTTGAAAAAACTGGTGCGTGATTTTTCCGCGCGCGAGGAGGAATTGAACACCACGTTCCGTGTCCAGTCGGCGAATGAACGCGACGCTTTCGATTCGCAGGAGCATGAGCAGACCGCCGACGCCTCCGTTCGCCTGGCCGGCGAAACGGACGGATTTGCGGAGGCCAAAGACCAGTTGCAGTCGTGGTTTGAGCGTCGGCAAGCCCGGATCAACCGAGCCTACAACCGCACCCGCGAAAGGATGCTGGCCGAAGTCAGTGCGCAGGACACCGACTGCAAACGACAGGCGCAGCAAGACCTGGTGGCGGCGGAGCAGCGGCGCGATGAGCAGCTTGCGCAAACCGCCACGGCCCATGATAATTTTCAGAAGCGGCTCGCCGAAGCCACCGCCACATTTCAACTGCTGGAAAAATCCGTGCGCGGCGCCTTCGGCGGATACGGCAAATTTCGACGCCTACTTCAGGCAGACAATCAGTCGCCGGATTTTCCGGCCGGCGGAAATGAGTCACTGGACGAACTGCAGCGCATCAGCGGCAAGCTCAACGGAAATTTGGCCCGCTTCAAGGAATTTCCATTGCCGAAAATATTTCGCTTCGTCCCTATCTGGCTTTTGAGCGCGGTGTTGCTGGGCTTCGCCCTGGCGGTTCCGGTGCTGCAAAAATTCGGCAATCATTCGCTGCCTCCGCTGCACGCCATCATCGCCCTCGCCGGCTTGGCGGTCGTGCTGGTGGTTTATGTGATTGGACTTCGCGCCGCTACACCGCTCGCTAAAATTATTGCCGGAGATTTTATCCGTGCGCGAAACCTGCTTCAGGCCGGCTCGGAAAAGGAGGCGGCAGAACATCAAGCCGAACTGGAACGGATCGAGCAGGAATTTCAACAGCGAAAAAACGCGATCAATCAGGAATGGAAGAAGGCGTCGAAGGAAATCGGCCGCCGCCGCTACAGCCAGCCGACGGATCTGGACGACCGGGATGCGCAGCTCAAGGAAAAGAACGAATACTTCCGCCACTCGCAACTGCAACGACTGCAATCGGCGCACGAAGAAAAAATGTCGCGGCTGCGCGAGGAAGCCGGCGATCAGGCGCGGCGGCTTGCCGAGGCGCGCGATTCCCGGCTGGCCAAGTTGGAAAATGATTTTCAATCAAGCTGGCAAAAACTTACATCCGAATGGCAAAGCCAGGTGCTGCCGCTTTGGGCCGCAATTCAATCAGCCGGCGCGACTGCGGAAAAACTGTTCCCCGACTGGCTCGCGGCGAATTGGGATGGTTGGACACCGCCGCAAAAATTTTTGAACGCGGTCAAGTTTGCGCGGCTGGCAGTGACCACGGACAAATTCATTCCCCATCCAGCAAAAGACAAGCGCCTGACGCTGCCGCTGCCGCCCGCGTTTTCGCTGTCGTTGCTGCTGACGCATCCGCAACAAGGCTCGTTGCTGTTTGAAACCGGCAAGGACGGCGGTGACGAAGCAATCGCCACGATCAACAACATCATTCTTCGCCTGCTCGCCACCACGCCACCGGGCCGGCTGGAGTTCACCATTTTTGATCCGGTCGGGCTGGGACAGAATTTCGCCGCGCTGATGCACCTGGCCGATTACGAGGCCAACACCATCAACAGCCGCATCTGGACCCAGACGGCGCAGTTCGAGGAAAAGCTCGCGGACTTGAACGAGCACATGGAGAAAATCATCCAGATGTATCTCCGCAATGAATACGCCACCATCACCGAATACAACGCGCAGGCCGGCAGCATCGCCGAGAAATATCATTTCCTCGTCGTCGCCTCGTTCCCAGTGAACTTCAGCGAGACGGCGGCGAAGCGGCTGCGGAACATCGCCGCGAACGGCGCGCGCTGCGGCGTGTTCACGCTCATCCAGTGGGACCAGCGCAACGCCGCGCCGCAGGAGTTTGTGCCCGATGAACTGCGTAAAAACAGCGCCTGCCTGACGCGCACGGAAAACGGTTTTGAATTTTCCGGCGGGCGCGTCGCGGGAACGAGCGTGACGCTCGACCCGATGCCACCGGCGGAATTCACCACGCAACTGTTGCACCAGATCGGCGACGCCGGAAAAAATTCCAACCGCATCGAGGTGCCGTTTGAACAAATCGCGCCGGAGAATTTCTGGCTGGACGAAACAACCGAGGAATTGCGCGTGCCGATCGGGCGTTCCGGCGCAACGAAGCTACAATATCTCGCCGTCGGCCGCGACACGCGCCAGCACGCGCTCATTGCGGGCAAGACCGGCTCCGGCAAATCCACGTTGTTCCACATCATCATCACCAATCTCGCGCTGCGGTGCAGCCCGGAGCAGGTGGAATTTTATCTCGTGGACTTCAAGAAAGGCGTCGAGTTCAAGTGCTACGGCAATCATCGCCTGCCACACGCGAAGGTCGTCGCCATCGAGAGCGACCGCGCGTTCGGCTTGAGCGTGCTTCAGCGCGTGGACGAGGAACTGCGCCGTCGCGGCGATTTGTTCCGCAAGGTCGGCGCGCAGGATCTGGCCGGGTTCAAACGCAATGGCGGCTCGGAACCGATGCCGCGCGTGCTTTTGATGATTGACGAGTTTCAGGAATTTTTTACCGAGGAAGACCGCATTTCGCAAGGTGCGGCGGTGTTGCTCGATCGCATTGTGCGGCAGGGCCGCGCGTTCGGCATCCACGTCATCCTCGGTTCGCAGACGCTCGGCGGCGCTTACACGCTCGCGCGGGCGACGATTGGCCAGATGGTCATCCGCATCGCGCTCCAATGCAACGAGGCCGATGCCTACCTCATCATGGATCAGGACAATCCCGCACCGCGCCTGCTCTCGCGCCCGGGCGAAGGTATTTACAACGACACCGCCGGTTCCATCGAAGGCAACTCGCCGT
>CAZIFP010000128.1:0-8092 GCA_964538105.1 uncultured Bifidobacteriaceae bacterium | reverse complement strand
TCAGCGGTGCCATAATTTCCGTAACCGGAAGCAACCTGGGCCTCCTTGTTCAGAAAATAGCCGTCGTTGATGCTGTCCGGGTGCTCGTCCAGAAACACAAAAATCTCCGACGGCTGCGAGATTTGGGTGATTTTTAAAAACTGCGTGAAATTGGGATTGTTGATGTTCACGCCGTTGGCCATGAAATTCCCGACATTTCCCACCATGGCGTTCATCGAGTAGCTGCGGATGCGCCGGTCCCAGCCGGCGGCGCGCTGGATCGCACTCAACGCGCGGTCGGAAGGACAGTGGTAGATGCCCGTGCTGCCGCTGTAAGGACCGAGGCTCGCACCGGTGATGGTCGCCAGATTGGTGTTGTCCGAATCAAGCGGCTGCGAATTTACATTCCAGGTCATGACGTTGTTGACCCAGTTGATATTGGTGCGGAATGACGAACCGCTCATGCCGAGGTTGTAAGGCAGGAAACTCTCGTGATCATCCGCGTAAAGCAGCCACGCGAGGGCAAGCTGGCGCGTGTTGTTCAGGCATGAAATACCCTCCGCCCTGCCCCGCGCCTTGGCCAACGCGGGCAGCAGCATCGCTGCGAGAATGGCGATTATCGCAATCACCACCAGCAACTCAATCAACGTAAAACCGGCCGTGTTCGCACCGGTTGCGAACGGCTTTTTTACCCCGAGACATCGGACATTCATGGCTTGAATAGGAGATGCAAACCCCTTCAGGCTGCATTAACATTTCTATTTACAACGATTATCCGGTCGTGTCAAAGCCTTGCTGATGAAACCGGCGGTTTTTAACAGGCCCGCCCCCCCGCCCCGGCCAAAAAACGCCAGCCGCAGCCAGGCTGCGAAAGCCTGGCCAGGATGGCGGCGGGTTTGGGATGAATTTTCTTCCGTTCTGCGCTTCTGTGAATCAAAAGCGTAGAGCGGGTTTCGTCTTAAGGCTATCGGTCATCAGCATCTCCATCGAAATCAAACGGCGGCGTCAATCCTGTGTAATCGCCAACCACTTTTGCATCGTAAGGAGAATACAGCCCGTTCTGCGAGGTGTGGGTGTCGTAACCTGCATTGTTGCCGATGGATCCACCGCCCGCGAGCGGCAGGCCATAGCTGGCCACAATCAACCCAGCGTGACTGACACGGATCACGCGGTTGTTGAACTGGTCGCTGATCAGCGTATCGCCATTGCGGAGCCGCACCGCGCGCGTCGGCAGTGGTGCCGCGACGCTCAACGGGTCGGTGTCCGTGACATATTGCCAGACCACATTGTCGTTGGCGTCCACTTCGACGGCGCGGGAATTGCCGGCGTCGGTCAACAGCGTGTCCCCGTTCTTCAGGCGGCTGGCGAACGCGACGATATTGGCCGTGCCGCCAGCGTTGAATGTCCTCACAATTTTATCGCCTTGCGTGACCTCAATCGCCCGGTTATTGCCCTGGTCCGCAATCAAGATGTGTCCATTTTCCAGCAGCTCGGCTGAATTCGGGCCGTTGAGCTGGTCGGAATCATTCGCATTTGAGCCGGGATATTGCCAGACGATTTTTTTCGCCAGGTTCACCTCAATGATCCGGTTGTTGGCCTGGTCGGTGATGAGGACGTGCGCGTCCGGAAGCCAGGTGCATTGCACCGGTGTATTCAAAAGGTTTGGCCCCGAACCGGTTTGTCCGAACTGTCCGTATTGCCAGACGATCCTGCCGAAAGGATCCACCAGCAGGACGCGGTTGTCCGCCACGCCATCGGGTGCCTGCGGAATCACTCCGGCAGGCGTGCCGGTGCCGGCCATCAAAGTGTAGGTTCCGACCCGCTGCGCGTCGTTGCAACCGATGATGGACCTGGCGGTAAAGTCATTCGGCCCAAGCCCGAACGACCAGACAATCTTGCCGCCCGGGTCAATTTCGATGACGCGGTTGTTGAACTGGTCGGCAATTGTGATGTTGCCGTTCTCGTTGAACTCACGGTTTAACTTCAGGTTGTCCATCGGGGCAGCATTCGCGATTGTCATGGTGAAGACGGCGGCGAGGATTTTGTATAATGATTTTTTCATAAGACCTTATCCGTGATTGCATTTTATTTGAAACATAACGGTTTCATGGAATATAAGAGAGATGGCGGTTGAAAAAGTTCCCGCAAAAAAATTTCGCAACTCTGATGCTGGTGGGTGAATAATTGATTCCAACCGCATCAGCGCGTGCGCGCAAAAATCATTCGATAGAACCAGTCGCTGCGGGATGCAAGCGCGATGAGCGGACTTTGCAGCGCGGGCGTCAGGATAAATCGTTGCAGGAACTTCGCCCATGCGAGCCGGCGCGCAAAAAGAGCGTCACAATTGCCTGCGATTTTTTGGCGGGCTTCGCTCCACGATCCGTCGCCCCGGCTCCACGCGACGAGCGGGGCGATGGCCAGTTCCGCCGACTCAAAGGCCATGGACATGCCGTTGCCGGCGACCGGAGGAATCATCGTGATGGCGTCGCCGATACAAATTTCGGCGCGCGCAGAGGCCTGCTCAGGACGCATGGAAAGACCGGCGACGGCGCAAAATGAATTTTCATCAAACTCCGCTCCAGCCAGCCGCCGGCGCAAAGGTGAACCTGGCTGGCCGGACAAAAGTTCGCGCCAGTTTTTTGCGTCACTGTTTCCGTTTGTATGTTTGCGGAACAAACCACAAACGTTCACCTGACCGCCGTTGATTTTGCACAAGCCGACATAGCCTCGAGGTGAAAAATGCATCTCCAGATCGGCGGAGGGCGCAATGTTTCGCGCGTGAATTTTCAGGCCGAACCAGCGTGAACCGTTTTCTTCCACCCGCGCGCGACGGCCCGTGGCGCAGACAATGCCTTCGCCCATATTTTCCGCGGGCGTTCGTGTGCCTTCCAATAATTCACCGCCCCATTCGCGGAATTTTTTTGCCAGCGCGGCGTCCAGCACGAAGCGGGAAAGACAGATGGCCTGAGCCGGCAACACTCGCGGGGTGCCAGATTTGGTTGCCGAACAAAACGCCGCGGTGTGCGCGCTGACGGCACCGGCTTGGTCAATCAATCCGCGCAGGCCAAGTCGCGCGAGCGCAGCCTGGCCGCGACCGCTGATGAATTCACCGCAGACACGATGCCGGGGATAATGGGCCGCCTCATGAATTGTCACCGGCACGCCGCGTTCCAGCAACCCGATGCCGAGCGTCAAGCCTGCAAGGCCGCCACCGGTAATCGTGATGCGCTTTGGCTCGATCATGGTTCAATCTAATTTTCGCGCGATGAAGAGATGACTAAATGCGCCGGCAGGTTGTTCCGTCAATTCCCAATTATTTTTATCCGGCCAAAGATCAGAAAGTTCGTTGCCGGAAAATCCCGCACGCACGCTGATCACGGCGTCGTGGCGCGTGACCTTGCCACAGCCGATCGCCCACAAAAGCCGGCTGCAAAATAGCGGCCAGGCCGCACGGCGCGGCTCGATGGCAACGAACATTCTTGCACGACGGGCAACCAAGCGCAGCAATTCGGCGAGGCGCGTCCCCTCAAAATGGTGCAGAAATAAATTGGCGATGACGATTTCAGAATCCGTCTGCCGCCAGTTGAAAACGTCTGTCACCAAGGTCTCGGCGCGCCAGCCAATTCCGGCAAATGTGGCGAGCATTTCAGTTGAAACATTATTTTGGAGGTCGAGGAGCGTGACGTTCAGCTTCAGCCAGCGAGGTGAAATTTTTTGCGCGACCGAAAGCAGAAAACTTCCGTCGCCGGCGCCGAGTTCGGTGATTTTATGAGGAATGAAACCGCCACAGGAATTTTCCAGCGCTCGGGCCATTATGGCGTGATGGCCCATCCAGGTATTGACACGCCGCAGGTCGCGGCGGGAGCGCACGGCGCGCGGGTCGCCAGGCGGCAGCGTGTCGAGCAGTTCTGGTTGGACCATGCGTTTCACATTCCGACTTCGAGCAAGGCGCCGTGACAACTAAAGCCTGCGCCAAACGTGGACATCCACCAAAGGCCGTCGGGCACGGCGTCGCGCAGGGCGCGTTCGAGGACAAAATAAACGGTCGGGCTGCTGACATTGCCGAATTCGCGCAGCACGGCGGAACTGTGGCGGACGGCGGACTTGCTTAATTCGAGATGCTCGCACAACGCGAGAACCACGTCACGCCCGCCGGTGTGCAGTATCCAGCCGGTGATTTGCCCGCGATTGACTCCAGCCCCGGCGAGCGATTCGTCAAATAATTTTTTGGCAAGTTCGCCGGCGATTTGCGGGACTTGCGGCATTAGGATGTTCCGTAACATGCCGTTTTTGTGACTGAAACGCAGAGTGTCGCGCTCGGCGGCAACCAGCCGCGAGGCGGCGTATTTCCATTCCACGCGACGGTGCCTGGCCAATGGTTCACACGACAAAACCGCCGCGCCAGCACCGTCACCGAACAGGCACGCGCTGATGAGCACGCCCGGATCGTCGTCGAGATAAAACGCGGCACTGCAAACCTCGACGCAAATGGAGAGAATTTTTTTGCCGCGGCCGGCACGGAGAATTGATTCGGCAGCGCGAAAATTGGGCAAAGCCGCGCCACAGCCCTGGCCTACAAAATCCAACGCGAAAACATCCGGACGCAGTCCTAATCGCTCGCTGACATAACTCGTGAGGCCCGGGCAGAGGTAACCGGTGCAGGTGCTGATAAGAACCGCGTCCATCTCGTCAGCCGCGCTGCCAGCGTCCTGCAAGGCGCGTTGTGCAGCTTCGACCGCCAGCGCCGGTGCGTGCCTGGCGAAGCGCGCCTGCAACGCGTCGGGCGTGAGGTCGAAAACCTCGGTGAGCGGGTCGAGTGCAAGGTGGCGGTGGGTGATGCCATTGTCCCCGCAGAGGACTTTTTTAAGGATTGCCTGCGAGCGCGGCGCGAGTTGCGCAAAGGGCGCGGAGCTGCGCAATTCATCCCAGCATTCGCGCTGTTCGTAGCGCTTGCGCGGGACGCTAGTGCCGAGGCCGATAAAAAACATCAGCGGACTTTATCATAAATTGTGTGAACACGCGACCCGGCAAAAGCAAAATTGCGTCCGGCCTGCCCGCATTCCTTGCGATTGGACAAGCACAGCATTGACGGGAACGCCGATCTCATGTGCAATCCAATAAAAGACCAGCAAGGAAAGAAAACAGGCGATTGCGGCAATGACGAATGCCCGTTCTAACGGAGACTGAACCTCCTGCATTGGCTGGCAATCGTCCATAACACTTAATAGACACCGTCATATCGTTATTTGTATGTCCAATCATATTATTAAATCATCATTTCTTTGACCTCCTGCGCCCCCGCTTCTCAAGACCGCCATCAAATCTTCCGCTGTCGTCTCAATGATGACTTTCTTGCGAATCAGGTTGAAGGCCTTTGATTCAAACGCCCTCTTACAGCGTTTTTGGCTCGTTTCCTTGCCGTGCGTGCTGAATTCGTCCATTGCCGTCTGCCAAATGCGTTTTGCCATCTCTGGATTCGCGTTGGTGATGTATGCCTTGCCAATTTGAAGGTTTAAGGCTGCCGCTTGACTCACGGCACCATTTTTGGCATCTGCTTGGGCCCCCATGAACTGGGCCATTGTGGATTTCCGGTTAGCGAGCAGTGAACGAGCAGCCTCCAGCACGCACGAAATGTGGCGTTTTCTGAATCCTGCTGTCGCTTCTGCTGTCAACCGTATCCGCTAAGACCTGCGAATGGAGGGAAAAACCTTTAGAACAAAGGCTTTCGCAAACTGGCTCCAGAGGAAGGACTCGAACCTTCAACATCACGGTTAACAGCCGCGTGCTCTACCATTGAGCTACTCTGGAATACAAACGGACGTCTAATTTACAAACCGCCGCCCAAACCGTCAATTTCATTCGCATCATTTTTGGCAATGAGGACAGTAAAATGTGCTCCGCGCCCCTTGAACAATGCGTTTGATCGGACGACCACAATCTTGGCAAGGCTCGCCGGTGCGGTCATAAACGCGCAACCGCTCCTCGTAATAATCCGGCGTGCCGGGCGCACGACCAAAATAAAACATTCCGTCCGATTTGCCGCCGGAAAAATTCAACGGCACGGTGCTGCCGCCGGCAATCGCCTCCTCCAACACTTCCCGAATGGCACGCCAAAGTTTTTTGATTTGCCCAAGCGCAAGTCGGTTTGATGCCAGCTTCGGCGAAAGACGTGCGCGAAACAACGCCTCGCTCGCATAGATGTTGCCCACGCCAGCCACGAGCGATTGGTCGAGCAGCTTCACTTTGACTGCCTGCCGGGAACGATTCAATTCGGCCGCAAAAATTTCCGGCGTAAAATTACTTCCCAGCGGTTCCGGCCCGAGCCTTTCCAGCACCGACAAATCCAGCGTCAGCCGACCGAAATACCGCATGTCCTCGTATATGAATTGCTGCCGGCCCAGATCGCAAACCACCGCAGTGTGTTTGGGCAGTAGTTCGTTTTTCTTCGCCACGAATATCCGGCCGGTCATGCCCAGATGACCGAGCAGCGTCACGGGCTTGTCGGAGGTTTTGGAACGAAGTTGAAACAAAAGATATTTTCCGCGCCGCGACAAGCCGGTGAATTTGGCGCCGACCAAAACTCTTTGAAACTCCCGCAGCGAACCTGGCTTCAGGACTTTCACCCGGCGAACGACCACGCTGCGGATGGTCTTGCCGCGCAACAGCGGTTGCAAATGTCGCGCGAGGATTTCAACTTCTGGAAGTTCGGGCATGATTTAATTTGAAAAACGGGTCGTTCATTCCTTGCGCGGCACAGCGTTGCTTAACAGTGCAACCACTTCGTCATCCGTGGTCTGTTCAAATTTTTCATAGTATTGCCAGACAGCGCCAAAATCAGGATCCACCGACAGCGCCACGACTTCATCCGCCGCGTGTTGCAATTTTTCAAAGGCACTTGTCGAGGCGACCGGCGCGGCAACAATGATGCGTCGCGCATTTTGTCGTCTGGCGGAAAGCACGGCGGCTTCGGCTGTCGTCCCGGTCGCCAGCCCGTCGTCCACCAGTAAAACGGTTTTGCCATTCAGCGATGGGGCGGTGACGTGGCGAAACCGCAAGCGGCATTCGCGCAGTCGCGCCGTTTCTTCCGCCACGACTTTTTCCAGTTGAGCGCGGGCAACGGGAATCTGCGATAAACAAAGTTCATCGAGCAGATAGACATCAGGTTCAGCCAGCGCGCCGACGGCGAATTCGCGATTCAACGGATGCCAGATTTTTCGGACAACCAACCCGTCCAGCGGCAATTGCAACTCACGCGCGACTTCCGCCGCGACGACCACTCCGCCGCGTGGCAGGCCCAGAACAATGTCCGCCGAAACGCCGCGTTCCTGCAGTTGTTTTCCCAACCGGCGGCCGGCATCCTAGCGTGAAGCGAACTTCATATCAAAACTTCCGCCCGTTCTGGCACAAATTCAACTGACCAGCGTCCCGACCTTCTCGCCCAGCACGACCCGCTTGAGATTGTGTTCCTTGTTAAAATCAAAAACGATGATCGGCATCTTGTTGTCCATGCACAGTGAAAACGCCGTCGAATCCATGACTTGCAGCCGCCGCTGCAGCGCGTCGAGATAGGAGATTTCCGCGAAGCGTTTCGCCTTGGGATTTTTCTTCGGGTCGCAATCGTAGATGCCGTCCACCTTGGTCGCCTTCAATATCACCTCCGCGCCGATTTCATTTGCACGCAACGCCGACGCCGTGTCGGTGGAAAAATAGGGATTGCCTGTGCCGCCGCCGAAGATGACCACCCTGCCCTTTTCCAGATGCCGCACCGCGCGCCGGCGGATGAACGTCTCCGCGATCTGCGCCATCGCGATGGCGCTTTGCACGCGCGTGGGACAGCCGAGCTTTTCCAGCGCGTCCTGCAACGCCAGCGCGTTGATGACCGTTGCGAGCATGCCCATGTAATCGCCCGTAGCGCGCTCGATGCCGCGCTCGCTGCCGCTCAAGCCGCGAAAAATGTTGCCGCCGCCGACGACCACGACCACCTGCACGCCGAGTTCGCGCACTTCGCAGATCTGCCCGGCCATGTGCTGCACCGCCTCGGGTGAAATGCCGACGCCATGCGCGTCGCCGAGCGACTCGCCGCTCAACTTGAGCAGGATGCGGGAAAATTTTG
>CAZIFP010000127.1:0-8094 GCA_964538105.1 uncultured Bifidobacteriaceae bacterium | reverse complement strand
TCCTTGATGTGCGCCTGCTCGAAAAACCGGATGCCGCTGGTGATGGAAAACGGAATCTGCTGGCGCGTCAGTTCCAGTTGCAATTCCAATGCGTGAAAATGCGAGCGATACAGCACGGCGACATTGTTCAGGCTCATGCCCTCGTCGCGCAGTTCCAGCGTGCGCTGCGCGATGAACGCGGCCTGCTGGCCGGCGTCCTGACACGCGACGAGCGCGGGTTTCACGCCGGATTTGCGCGCGGGCGCGAGTTCCTTGGCGAACTGATTTATGTTTGCGGCGATGGCGGCATTGGCAACGTTGAGGATTTCCGGCGTGCTGCGGTAATTGGTTTCGATCTTGAACACCTTTGCGCCGGGATGGCGCTTGGGAAATTCCAGGATGTTCGCGAAGTTCGCGCCACGCCAGGCGTAGATGCTCTGCGCGTCGTCACCGACCACGGTGACGTTGTGATGCTTCGCGGCGAGCAGGTCAATCAAATCGCTCTGGAGCTTGTTCGTGTCCTGATATTCATCCACAAGAATGAACTGAAACCGGCGCTGGTAATATTCCCGCAACTCGGCGTTGTCCTGCAGCAGCTTCAGCCAGAGCGCGAGCAAATCGTCGAAGTCCATCGCGTTCGTCGCGCGTTTGCGGGCGATATATTTTTTTTGCAAGTCGGCAATCTGCTCGGTGAACTGGGAAAAATAATTAAAATGTCCATCAACCAGTTCCTCGGTGGTCTTGTGCGTGTTGGCTGTGAGCGAAAAAATTTCGTTCAGCACTGCCAGTTTTGGAAAATGTTTGTCTTTCTTGTCAATTTGCGCGTCGGCCATGCACGCCTTGATCAAATCCTGCGCATCGTCGCGGTCGAGAATTGTGAAGTCCTTCTGGTAGCCCATCACGTCGGCGTGCGTGCGCAAAATCCGCGCGCCGATAGAGTGAAACGTGCCGCCCCAGAGCGAACGTAGTTCGTGGCCGAGCAGATAGCTGACGCGGCGCATCATTTCACCGGCAGCCTTGTTCGTGAACGTCAGCAGCAAAATCCGATCGGCGGGAATCCCCTGCTCCAGCAGATACGCAACGCGATAGGTGAGCGTGCGCGTCTTGCCGGAACCCGCGCCGGCGATGACGAGCGCCGGGCCGGGCGGCGCGGTGACGGCGGCGAGCTGCTGCGGATTGAGTTCGCGCGCATAGTCAATATTCAGCCGGATTTCTGGCGTGAACGGCTTCAGGACGTATTCGTGCGACATGAGCGGTTATTCAAACGGCAAATGATTTCCGGTGAAAGGAAAAACGGATTTTTGGGGAATAATTTGCCACGGCTTCCTGTCCGGTTTGAATTGGCCTCCGCACAAGTGGTTTGACTAGGGGGCTTGGCAAAAGTAGATTCATGAGCGAATGCTGGCTGCTGAATCAAAGGCGGCGACCTCGGACTCGACCGATTCGCCGGACATCAACCCGAACAGTTCCTGGAATCAAATCATGGAACAGGTTGACCCGTTCCTGCAAGCGGTCACGGAACGACTGATTCACCAGACCAATGATTTCGATCCGCAAATCGTGCCTTACGCGCAGTCGGCGTTGAACGGCAGCGGCAAACATCTGCGGCCCACGCTCGTCGCGCTGGCGGGCGCGGCCGTCGGCAAGGTCGGCGAGGCGCAGGTCACGGCGGCGGTCATCATCGAAATGGTGCATCTGGCGACGCTGGTCCATGACGACGTGATGGACGAGGCGGAAATCCGGCGCGGCAAGCTCACACTCGCGGCGAGCTGGGGCAACGAAATCGCCGTGCTGTTCGGCGACTGCCTGTTCGCGCAGGCGTTGAAGCTTGCGGCCGGTTTTCCCACAACCGAAGTTTGCCGCGCGGTGGCGATGGCGACGAACACGGTTTGCACCGGCGAAATTTTGCAGACGCAGAACCGCCGGAATTTTCCCCTTTCCCGGCGCGAATATTTTCGCGTCATCGAAATGAAGACCGCCGAACTGTTCACACTTTCGTGCGATCTGGCGGCGTTCCTAGGCAATGCCAAGCCGGAACAGCGCGCGGCGCTGCGGCAGTTCGGCGCGGCGTTTGGCACGGCTTACCAAGTTTATGACGACTGCGTGGATCTGTTCGGTTCGGAGTCAGCCGCAGGCAAATCGCTCGGCACGGACTTGGCGAACGGCAAGCTGACCTGGCCGCTCCTGCTAGCCTGGGAACGCGCGGATGCCGCCGAACGCACACAATTGGAACAGTTGATCAAGGACTGGAAGCCGAAAAATCAGGCCGCCGTCAACGAACTGCTTGTCCGTTACGAGACGTTTGAGCCGTCGCGCAAAGTAGTCGCGAAATATCTGGAGCAGGCGCGTTCGGCTTTGAAAGTTTTGCCCGAATCCAGCGGCCGCGCCGGACTTTTCGGGCTGGCAGATTTTTTGGCGCAACAAACCGGCGCTTTGAGTGTTATTAGTATCCAGTGACCATGATTATGGCCGAACCAGCCGAACGCACCGACCAGGAACCCGCCGCCGATGCTCCGACGGCGGAGATGGATTTGGTGCGCCGGGCGCAACGCGGCGATCTGAAGGCTTACGACGAACTTGTTCAACGCTATCAGGAGCGTATTTACGCGACGGTTTATCACATGACCTCCAATCATGAGGACGCCAACGATCTCGCGCAAGATTCCTTCATCAAGGCGTATCAGGCGTTGAAATCTTTCAAGGGCGGCTCCAGTTTTTACACCTGGCTCTACCGGATTGCGGTCAACAAGACGATCAATTTCCTGAAACAGCGGAAGAACCGCACGCACATGAGCCTGAATGACTTGGACTTCAACACGGAGAACAACCCGGATTTGGTGGCGCTGATTTCGGAGAATACACCGCGGCGCGACGCCGGCTTGAAAGAATTGCAGGAAAAATTGAACGCGGCATTGCTCAAGCTGTCTGAACCTCATAGATTGGTCGTGGTGTTGCATGACGTGCAGGGGCAGTCGCACGAGGAAATCGCGGAAATCATGGATTGTAACATCGGGACTGTGCGGTCGCGGTTGTTTTATGCGCGGCAGCAGTTGCAGTCGTTGTTAACCGATTATTTGAAACCAACATGAACGAGAACGAGCAGGACTTCAGCACGTTGCGGCAGTTTTTGAAACTCAAGCGGTATGAAATGCCGCCGCCCGGTTACTTCAACAATTTCTCCGGCGAAGTCATCGCCCGCATCCGCGAAGGCGGCAAAGCCGGCGAGTTTTCTGCCGAAGCCCCGTGGTTGCTAAAACTTCTGCAATTGTTTGAATTCAAGCCGGCGTTCGCCGGCGCGTTTGCTTCCGCGCTCTTTTTGCTGCTCGTGTTCGGATTTGTCTTCGCCGACCGGCCGGAATCCTCGCCGCAACCGCTTTTGCAGGCCTCCGTTCAGACGTCCAATTCGTTTGCCGCCGCGACGCCTGTAGCGCTGGCGCAACCGGCGGAAACAACCGGCATCATCGCCACCACCAATCCGGCCGCCAGTCTCCAGCCCGTAGCTTCCCTTTTTAATTCGCAGAACCCTTTCGCCCAGCAGGTCAGTTTCACCACCGGCAACTGAACTGAATTTCCCTTCCCGAATTTCGCGGTGCGCGCTTGAAACGCCGCCGCGTTTTTCATTTAATCAGCCGAGTGCCAACCAAAGTCATCGCCGTCGCCAACCAAAAAGGAGGTGTGGGCAAAACCACCACCGCAGTGAACCTCGCTGCCTGTCTCGCCGCGCTCGGCCAGCGCGTGTTGCTGTTTGACCTTGACCCGCAGGCCAACGCCACCAGCGGACTCGGACTCGAAAAGATCGAGGGCGCGAGCGCCTACCTTGTTTTGCTAGGCGAAGGCAGCCTGCTGGAAAAAATCAAGCCGACAAGATACGAACGGCTTGAAGCGATTCCAAGCGAAGTGGACTTGTGTGCCGCCGATCTCGAACTCGCGCGGCTGGAAAACCACCTTCAGCGTCTTGCGCTCGCGCTTCAGCCGGTGCGCGACAGCGGCCGCTTTGACCTCGTGCTGCTGGACTGCCCGCCGTCGCTGGGAATTCTCTCGTTGAACGCCTTTGCCGCGTGCGACGGGATTATGGTGCCGCTGCAATGCGAATATTACGCGCTCGAAGGCATCTCGATGATGAACCGCGTGCTCGACCAGCTCCGCGCCGCAGGCGTCAACCCACGCCTGGAAATTTTCGGCCTGGTCATGACGATGTTCGACGGCCGCACAAAGCTGTCCAACGAAGTCGTCGAGGAAGTTCGCAAATTGCTGGGCACAAAAGTTTTTGAAACCCTGATTCCACGCACGACGCGCCTGGCCGAAGCGCCCAGCCACGGCCAGCCGATCATTTACTACGACAAATACAGCACCGGCGCGGCGGCCTATCAACTGCTCGCGGACGAAGTTCTGGCGCGACTGGCGGCTTGATTTCGCTATCAAACAAATTCGTCCCGCAAATCCTCTTCGTTTTGCCTTTTGTCCCCGCCGAAAAAAGTGTTTCTTGATGGCTGACAATTATGTTGAAGCGCACCGCACTTTTTTCCGCCCACCAAAAACTTGGCGCCAGGTTCATTGATTTCGGCGGCTGGGAAATGCCCGTCCAATACACCAGCATCACCGACGAGCATCTGGCCGTCCGCCGCGCCGCCGGCATTTTCGACATTTCGCACATGGGTCAGGTCACCGTCAGCGGTGGAGGCGCGGAAGCATTTTTGAATTTCGTCCTGACAAATGACATCCGCAAACTCGCGCCCGGCGAAGGCCAATACACCTTGATGTGCAACGCGCGGGGTGGCGTGATTGACGACCTATACGCCTACAAACTTTCCGCCGGCGTCTATTTTCTCATCGTCAACGCCTCGCGCGTCGAGCCCGACGTCGCGTGGCTACAGGCGCAGGCGGCGAAATTTTCCGGTGAACTCAAACTCACTGACGCCTCACAAATTTATGCCGCCATCGCCGTGCAAGGGCCGCGCGTGAAGGAATTCATCAATGCCGTGATTCCCGGTGCTTCCCTTTCCGCCATGCGCGTCAATGCCGTGACTGACCTGAAGAAAAACCAAATTGGCGGCTTCTGCTTTGAAAATCACAGCATACTGATTTCGCGCACCGGTTACACCGGCGAGGACGGATTTGAAATCGTCAGCTCGGATGAATCCATTCAACATCTCTGGGACAAATTTCTCGCCGTCGGCAAGCCGTTCGACCTGAAACCCGCCGGCCTCGGCGCGCGCGACACTTTGCGCGCGGAGGTTTGCTATCCGCTTTACGGCCATGAACTCGACGAGAG
Organism: uncultured Bifidobacteriaceae bacterium; assembly: GCA_964538105.1. Classification (GTDB taxonomy): domain Bacteria; phylum Verrucomicrobiota; class Verrucomicrobiia; order Limisphaerales; family UBA11358; genus UBA11358. Next base: position 2,843 of record CAZIFP010000127.1, on the reverse strand, counting down.
CACCACACCGATCGAAGCCGGGGTCGGATTTTTCGTTTCGCTCGACAAGGGGGAATTCAATGGCCGCTCCGTTCTTGCGGAGCTAAAAGTAAACGGCGTAAAAAAGAAACTGGTCGCCTTCAAGATGACCGGCAAGTCCGCGCCGCCGCGGCCGCATTATCCGATTTGGGCGAACGGCGTGGGCGTCGGCATTGTCACCAGCGGCACGCAAAGCCCGTCACTGAACTTCGGCATCGGCATGGGCTACGTCCCGCCGGAATTCGCGAAGCCGGACACGAAGATCGAGATTGAAATTCGCAGCAGGCGTTTCGCCGCCGTGGTCGTGCCGAAACCGATTTACAAGACAGGCAAATATTAATCTTCAGCCGTGAAATTGGGCTCTCTGACAGCTTCTCTAAACCGTCGCCGCACCGTTATTAGATTCCAGGCAAAACTACCATGACAAATTTGGTGTAGTAAAAGCTAAATTAGGGTAAATCACTTACGACTGAAGTCTGGTAAATATAAAGCTGTCTTTGAGTTTAACGAACGAACCGTGACAAAATTGCTGATGCAAACGCCCGAACATCCTTATCTGGTCCTGGTGCTGCTCATGGTGGCGTCCGTGGGCTTTGCGCTGACGCCGCTGGCGGCGGCGTGGGCGTGGGCGCACTTTTTCTCGCCCCAAAAACCGGGCAAGGACAAGAACGACACTTACGAGTGCGGCCTTGCTTCCAAAGGCGATGCGTGGATTCATTTCCGTTCGGAATACTATCTCTACGGCATCATCTTCCTCGTGTTCGACGTGGAGACGATTTTTCTGCTGCCGTTCGCGGTCTCGTTCAGCGGACTGCCGGTCGGCGCGTTCGTGGCGATGATTATTTTTCTGGTGCTGCTGGTGGAAGGCCTGGTTTGGGCGTGGCGGAAAGGATTTTTGACCTGGCGCTGATGCCGGAATGTATTGCCATGATTGATGAAGGCCTAAAAAGTGAATTGCAGAAGCAGGGCGTCTATGTGACGAGCTTGCAGGAGCTGTATAATTGGGGCCGCGCGAATTCCGTGTGGCCGCTGACGTTCGGCCTCGCCTGCTGCGCCATCGAAATGATGGCGGCCTCGATGTCGCGCTTCGACCTCGCGCGGTTTGGCGCGGAAGTCTTCCGGCCGTCGCCGCGCCAGGCGGATCTGATGATCGTCGCGGGCACGGTGACCAAGAAGATGGCGCCGCTGGTCGTGCGTCTTTACAACCAGATGCCGGAGCCGAAATACGTCATCGCGATGGGCGCGTGCGCGATTTCCGGCGGGCCGTTCAAGCAGGGCTACAATGTGCTCAAGGGCATTGACCGTTATCTGCCGGTGGACGTGGCAATTCCCGGCTGTCCGCCGCGCCCGGAGGCATTGATCCACGCGATCATGACTTTGCAGGAAAAAATCCGGAACCAGGACCTGACCGGGCCGAACCGTCCGCGCCATTTGAATGCGGAGGTCGAAGGCGAATATCCGGTGCCGGTTTACGGCAAACACGATCTCGAACCACCGAAGAATCCCGAAGTCTGGCAACCGCCGGCCATCCAGCGTTAAACCGTGGAAACCCTCGAACAAATCAAAGCGCGCCTCGAAGCCGTATTGCCGTCCGCGAAGATTGAAATTCTCGCGAACGAATGCGCTGCCGGCGAACGCTCGCTGCTCGTGGACGCCGCGAGCGGATTTGCCGTGGCGAAATTTCTCCGCGATGACGCGCAGTTGAAACTGGATTACTGCTCGAATGTCACCGGCATTGACTGGCCGGACAAGGAACTCTCCGAGAAGATTAAGGTGAAGCAAACCGTGGACGGCGTGGAAAAGGAAGTCGAGGAAGTGAAGAAGACTTTGCGCCCCGGATTTCTGGAAGTGGTTTATCACCTTTATTCAATGGCGCTGAAACACGGGCCGGTGGTGCTGCGGCTGCGCACGGGAAACCGCGCGGAACAGACGCATTTGCCGTCGCTCACGCCGTTCTGGCGCGGTGCGGAGTTTCAGGAGCGCGAGGTTTACGATTTGTATGGCGTGATTTTCGACGGTCATCCAGACCTGCGCCGCATTTTGATGTGGGATGAGTTCATCGGCTTCCCGATGCGCCGCGATTATGTCGCGCCGGACGATTTTGAATACGAGCCGACGCCGCACGACGAAGTTTTAGTCGAGGCGAAGAAGCATTATCCGGTGGAAGTGAAGCCGGAGGTGAAAGCGTGAACGCCGTCCCCGCCATGGCGCCGAAAAGTTTCGAGGTGAAGCCGAAGCTCGATGAGAGCGGCACGCCCATCGGCGAACTGCTGGAAATCTCGATGGGGCCGCATCATCCGTCCACGCACGGCGTGTTCCGCATGGACGTGGTGCTCGATGGCGAAACGGTCGTGAAGCTCAAGCCGGTGTTTGGTTATCTGCACCGCAACCACGAGAAGATCGGCGAGAATATTTCATATCTCGCCTCGATGCCTTACACCGACCGGCTCGATTATTTTTGTTCGATGACGAACAACTGGGCTTACGCGCTCACCGTCGAAAAGCTTGCCGGTTTGGCGGTGCCCGAACGCGCCGAATACATCCGCGTCATCATGGCGGAACTCACGCGCCTTCAGAATCATACCTGTCTCATCGGATTTTTCGTGCAGGACATGGGCGCGCTCGGCACGCCGATGATGTATGCCTTTCGCGAGCGCGAAAAAATCCTCGACCTGTTTGAGTCCGTCAGCGGCGCACGAATGATGTGCAATTATATGCGTTTCGGCGGCGTCCGCGTGGACGTCAATGACGAGTGGCTCGCGCAGACGAAGAAGGTTGTCAGCGATTACAGCAAGTTCCTGGACGAGTTCGGCACCTTTCTCAAC
>CAZIFP010000126.1:0-8119 GCA_964538105.1 uncultured Bifidobacteriaceae bacterium | reverse complement strand
CCATCATGCGGACGATGTGCGACCTCTCGCTCGACTTCGCCGCGATGAGCGCGAAACTCGGCATCAACTTCGAGCAGCATTTTGAAAAGGAACTCGCCGCGCTCGCGCCGTTCGCCGCCGACGGCCTCGTGAAGCTCAAGCCCGGCGGCCTCGAAGTGACCGACGCCGGCCGCCTCTTCATCCGCAACATCGCGATGTGTTTCGACAACACGCTCGGCGCGGCGAACGAGCGGCGGCACTCGAAGACGATTTGATTTTTGACTTCGGGAAAAAACGGACGGGAACAGAACTGGAAGTCGTTGAGGTAATCTTGCCTCAATTTGGCGGACGAATTTTTTATTTCCAGTAAAAGCCGACGACCTGGATGTCCGTGCCGCCACGGTAAAGGATGGCGGTGAACTCGCGTTTGGCGTTGCCGATTTGCGCGGTGACATTGACGCGCCAGGTCGAACTGCCGACGGTGACGAGGTTGGCGGCCTGCGCGGCGGCGGCGGAATTCAGTCCGGCAATTTGCAGCGCGGCGCCGGCGCTGCGAAACGGCGTGTCGTCCTCGGTGCCGTCAATGCCGTCCGGTCCGGCGCGCTGCTGGATGATGGCGGCGGCGGAGTTGGTGTCCATGCCGGGAATCAGTTGCAGCACGTTCACATCCGCCGTGTTGACGTTGATTTTCCCGGAAGAAACCGCAGTGAAAACATCCTTCAATCCGAACGGATACTCCGGCGTCTGGCCGGGCGCGACGCCGAAGCCGAGCTTGGGATGCTGCTGCGCCGGGCTGTTCGGCGAATTGCCGCTGTAGGTTTTCGGGTCATACATTTCCGGCGTCACACCTTTGACGAACAGCAGTTCGGAAATGTCATCAATCGGCGCGTTCTTGGCGTTATACGGCGGCGTCAGGCTTTGATAATAATCGCTCTCCGCGCCGGCGACGCGCGGCGGGGCGGCCGGGCTGCGCCAGTCCTGAATCGAATCGGACACGACGGAAAGGCTGTCCGCGTCCACGCCCATGACATTGAGCGCCTGCTGCAACATCGCCGGCGGCGCCGTGTTGATGTTGGCGAAACGTTCGAGGTCAACAATCTTGAGCGAGACGGTGCCGTCGCCGATCTTGAAATTGTCCATCGAGATTCCCGCCAGCGGGCTGTTGGTCTCGCTCGGCCCGCCCGGTCCGCCGGCCCAGATCTGGTTGAGCGAGTCGTAAGGCTCGGCGGGCGGATGCTGCGACAAAATCCACCGCGCATATTCCACGCCGGACCGGCCGAGCCAGAGCAACTGCTGCTCGTCCTCGGCATTGCGCGCGAGCTTCGTCTCCACCTTCATGGAAAATGCGAGCGCCGCCGCCAGCGCCGTGAACACCGCGATGGCGATCATCACGACGATGAGCGCCATGCCGCCGGGGTTTTTGCGGGAGGAGATTTTCATTGTGGGCCTCCGTATCCACTGCCGTTGCCAGAGCCACCGGGATTGCCGCCCTGATTGTTTCCGTTGCGGTTGTATTTAATTTGTCCATTTCCGCCACGCGGCAAAATCGGGATGCCGCCGCCCGGTCCGCCGAACGGCCCGCCGGTCTGGGCGGCGGCAGGCAACGTTCCGGAGGGCACGGCGATTTCGCGCACGACGACGGTGGTCGGCGCGGCATTTCCAAAGCCCATCTGGTTGCCGCCGAACGTGAGCGTGACGCGCACCATCGGCGGCAGCGAATTGGTGGAATCCCATTCCGGCACCCAATCCAGCGCGTTCGTGTCCCAGCATTCGATGACGAAGTCCTTCACGTTGCGCGCCAGCACGAGCGGCGTGGCCTGTTCCGCCGGATCCACATCCATGAGAATCGGATTCTGCCGCAGCAACAGGTCTTTTTCCGAGCTGGAAACCGGTTCCACCGTGAAGGTGAGCCGCCGCAGGTTGGAATCAAACCTGCCGTTGCGCGGAAAAACCTCCGGCACGCGTGACACGAAGCTCAAGGACGGCTGGTCGCCGTTGGTGACGCCGAAGGTGTAATACTGCATGGAGGCCTGAAACGACTGGATGCACGTCAGCGAATCCTCAAGGGTGCGGACGGCGATGCGTTCGCGCTGGGCCTGCGCCGCCGCCTCCTGCCCGACCTGCGCCGACTTCAAAATCACCACCCAGGTCGAATAAACCGCCGCGACCAGCAGTGAAAAAATCGCCATGGCCATCATGATCTCGATCAGGGTGAACGCGCGGGCGAATTTCAAATGGCGAATTTTGAACGGCGAATGCCGGATTCGTCCGCATTCGGAAATTCGGAATTTGAAATTTGAAATCCGGAATTTCATCTGGGTTTGCCAACGGTTGCACCATCCAGGGTGCCGGCCGGTGATTGCGGGCGGAAAAACAGGACGCTCATCTTTTGCACGGGCGCTTTTCTGTCGTTGAACACCTGATAATCCACCTGGAACAGCTTGTTGGTCATGACTTCATTGATGTCCGCCGTCCAGGTGTAGCCGGGATAAGCCTTGCCGAAATCGCCGGACTGGCTCATTTCAACGAGCTTGTTGGTGAGCGAAAGTTCCGACGCTATCATCGCCGCGTCCACCATCGGCCGCTGCAGGCGCCGGGCGTTTTGCAGCGAACTGGAGACGAGCGACAGGATCACGAACACGGACATGAAGAAAATGCCCATGGCAATCATCACTTCCATGAGCGAAAACGCCCGCTGGTTTTCCTCGCCGGATTTGAAATCGATTTTCATTTTTTCAACGGCTCCGCGTCCGCGATGGCGGTGGAAAATTCCAGCGTGATCTTGCGCCAGTCCGTGCCGGAGTGCAGCACCAGCGTCAGTTCGTCCGAGGTGCCGTTCGGAAAAAACCAGACGCGCGATTCCTCGGTCTGCGAAAAATCCATGAGGTTGATGCCGATGGCCTCGATGGCGATGCCGTCGGGCAGCGTCACCGATTTGCCTATGGAGGAATCCAGCCGGTTGTCGGCCGGACGGAACGAAACGTATTCGTTCTGGTTTTTGAGGATGGCGTTCGCCCGCGCGTCGCCGAGCAGTTCGGTCACGTCACTCACGGCCTTGCGCATGCCTTCCTTGCGCAGCATCTGGAGCAGGGACGGAATACCCGTCGCCGCGATGAGGCCGATGATGGCCACGACGATCATGATTTCGATCAGCGTGAAGGCGGAACGGTGACGGGTGACCGGTGACAGGCGACGCGAATTTGCATCACGCGTCGCGGTGTCCGTCTTGTCACACGTCTCTTGCCACACGTCACGCATACTCAAGAGTGGATCTGGGAAATCAACTGGAACAGCGGCAGCAAAATGCTGATCAGCAAAAAGCCCACGACGACCGCCATGACGATGATGAGCAACGGCTCGATGAGCTGCGTCATCACGCGCAGGCCGATCTGAAGCTCGCTCTCGTAAGTGTCCGCGAGGTTGTTCAACGCGCCCGGCACGTCGCCGGTCTCCTCGCCGATGCGCACGAGGTCCACCATGAGCTGCGGGAACAATTTGCTCTGGCCCAACGGCTGCGCCAGCGTCTTGCCGTCCGTCACCGCCTCGCGTGTTTTTGCAATCGCCTCCTTGATCAGCTTGTTCGACAACACCTGTTCCGTGATTTTCAACGCCGTCAGCACCGGCACGCCGTTTTGCAGCAACGTGCCGAGCGTGCGGGCGAACTGCCCGAACAGATTTAATTTCACCACCTTACCGACGACGGGCAGTTTCATCTTCCATTCGTCAATTTTCCGCGCGCCATCCTCGGTGGCCTGGAAGCGTTTGAACAAGATGATCACCAGAATGATGACCGCCCCGATCACCCACCAGTAGTTGATGAAAAATGTGCTGAAGCCCATCAGCATCCGCGTCGGCAGCGGCAGCTCGACGCCGAAGCCGTTGAAAATCTCCATGAACTTCGGCATCATGAAAAACATGAAGAACGTGACGATGCCCGCGCCGACGCAGATCACCATCGCCGGATAAATCAATGCGGACTTGAACTTTGCCTGCACCTCGGCGAACTGCTCGAAATGGCTGGCCATGCGCCGCAAGACTTCCACCAGCGAACCGCTCGACTCGCCGGCGCGAACCATGTTGATATAAAGCTCCGAAAAAATGTGCGGCTGCTTCGCCATCGCCTCCGACAAACCGCGGCCCTCGGTGACCTCCTGCTTCAAACCACGGCTGACCTCGGCGGGAATGCCTTTGGATTCCAGATGCGTCATGCTGTTGAGCGCGACCGTCAGCGGCATGCCTGACTGGAGCAGGTTCGCCATCTGCTGTGTGAACGTCGCCAGCTCCTGCAACTTGGGTTTGCGTTTCTGCTGGAGTTGCGCGCGCAACGCAGGCGGCAGGAACGACAGGAAATCCCGTGATTGCGCGCCGCGCCGGCCCGCCGCCGTTACGCCCGGCTTGGCGGTTTCCACGGCGATGGGAAAAAGTCCGAGCCGCTGGATTTGCACCAGCGCCGCCGGCCGGTCAGCCACGTCGAGGACACCCTCGACCAGTTCGCCGCTGCGCCGGCGCGCCTTGTAGGAAAATTCCGCCATAATTCTAATTACTATCAAAACCGGCGCGGCCCGAAAGTTGCAAATTTCCGCCGGCAGAAATGCGAATCTTGCTTGACGCGCGTGGCGTTTTCGATTGGAGTGTGCCGATATGAAGAAGATATTTTTGGCGGCATTGGTTGGAGCGGTCATCGTCACCGCCGGTTGCGTCAGCACCGTGAGCGACACCCACTCGCCGGCCGTTACGTGGTCCACCGACAAAATCAACGCCCGCTACGAGCGTTCCTTGGATCAGGTTTATGCGGCGGCGGTCACGGTCATCAAGAACAACGGCGTGGTTCTCACCGAATACATCCCGCACGACAGCACCAACAGCGTGCGCGCCCTGTCGGCCAAAGTAAATGAGCGGAATGTCTGGGTGCGCGTCGAAGCCGTGGATCCAGCCGCCCCGATCACCCAGCTCACCATCCAAGCTCGCTCCAGCTGGGGCGTCAGCGACGTGGCCCTGGCTTCCGAACTGGTGACTGAAGTCGCGCTGCAATTGTCGCGGTGATTTTTATTTCATCCCGCATTCTGTTGGCAAGTGCCGGATTGCCGGCTCGTGTCGGTTTGTAAAACACCTGTGAAAACAGGTGTTTCTGTTTGGCTGGCGGAAGTTTAAGGTTTAATTTTTGAACTCCCGACGACGAATGGCCTGCATTCGGCGCAGACTATAAAATCATGGAGCCGAACGACTGCGAAAAAGGCCGTGTTTTTCGTGGTGAACCGGGAAAAGACTCCGCAAAATAATTTAATGGCAAATATTTTTCGCCGGTTGCCAGTTCAGGTCGCGCTTGGAGCACTGGTGCTTTACGGGCTGACCTTGAGCCACGGCGTGACACTGAACAGCCTCGCGTTAACCGCCAAGATCGCCGGGTGGGATTGGCGGCCGTTGGCCAGTCATCCCCTGCTTTGGTTGCTCACGCTGCCGATGAGGCTGTTGCCCGCCGCCTGGGTGGCGTTGGCCCTGAATTTGTTTTCCGCCGTTTGTGGTGCGCTGACGCTCGGAATCTTGACGCGGTCGCTGGAACTGCTTCCGTGGTTTCGCCCCCTGGAAACGCTTTCGGGCTGGAGCGCACGGCTGCCAGTGCTTTTGGCGGTCGCCGTCTGCGGACTTGAATTGACCTTCTGGCAAAATGCCACCGCCGGCAGCGGCGAGATCCTGGATCTCCTGCCGCTGGCTGGCGCAGTCTGGTGCCTGCTGGAATATCGCGTCAGCCGGGATGTCCGGTGGCTGAAGGCGGCGGCGGTTGTCTGGGGTGCGGGAATGGCGGAAGACTGGGTAATGCTGTTCACGTTGCCGTTTTTTGTCGGTGCCTTGGTATGGTTGCGAAAGTTCAAATTTTTCAACCTTCGTTTTATTTTATCCTTGGCCGGTCTGGGCCTGGCCGGTTTTGCCATTTACGCCTTGCTGCCGATGGCGAATGGCCTGTCTCCCGGTTCACCGTGGAACCTGCATTCGGCCTGGGCGAATTCGCTCAAGGAGACGAGGAACATTTTGGTGTTTATTTATGTCGGTTTTTGGAAAACACACCGGCTGGTTGCCGTTGCCATTTTGTTGTTTTACCTGATTCCACTGCTGGCGATCCTGGCGCGGTTTGGAAATGAAGACACCAAAAACAAGTCGCCGCTGGATCGGATGCTCATCTGGGTATTTCGCAGCGTGCGGGTCGGGCTCCTGTTGTTCTGTGTCTGGCTGGCCTTCAATCCAAATTTCGGGCCGCGCCAAATCATGGCCCAGCAAATCCATGTCGGGCTGCCGATGTTGACCGTTGATTACCTGAATGCGCTCTGCGTTGGTTTTCTTACCGGCAATTTTCTGCTGATTCCACGGCGTGAAGAATCATTACGACGCCAAAAACTCGGACGCCGGCTGGCGCGGTTCATGGAACGCGCCACCGCGCCGTTGTTAACCACGCTGCTGGCGGTGATAACACTGGGATTGAGCGCGCGGAACCTGCCAGCCATCGTGCTGGTCAACCGCCAGCCGCTTGTTCAGTTCGGCGAATTTGCCCTTCACAATCTGCCGCCTGGAAGTGGCATCGTCATCAGCGACAATCCGGAAATGCTGGAGGTTTTTCAGGCTGCGCAGGCACAATCCGGTGATAAACACGACTGGCTGCCGCTGGACACGCTCTCCCTGCCGGTGCCGGAGTATCGGGCGCGATTGCAGCGCCAGCACGCCGGCAACTGGCTGACCTCAACAAATCAGCAGGAGCTGCCTCCCGAAGACATGCTGAAGCTGGTGTATGGGCGGACGCAGACCAGCCAGGTTTATTATTTGCATCCGAGCTTCGGATATTTTTTTGAATACCTCTACCAGCTACCCAACGGTTCTGTTTTCGAGCTGAAACGATTACCGGCCAGGGCCATCAATCCGCCGGCTTTGACGGCGGCAGTCCTCAGGCAAAACGAAAAAATCTGGGACGATCAGACACCGCAAATCGAAGCGCTTCGGCGTGCCGGCATACCGGGAAAATCATCTCTGGTCACACCGGTCGAAGATTTTTTCCGTTTGGAACCCGTGGCCGTTGGGCAAGTCGGGCAGCTCAAGGAATGGTATTCGATGTTCTTGAACGATTGGGGAGTGGAACTGCAACGGAACGGCCAGCTCCCGGCGGCGCAACGGAGGTTCTCACAGGCATTGGAATTGAACACCAACAACTGGATTGCCCTGGTCAATCTGCAATGCAACACCAACCTGCAGGCCGGAACCAATATGGCTCTGGGTAATGCGGCTGGCTTCGTCCAACAGGGTGGTTCCTCGAAACAACTGGAATTGTTCATGAAGCGGCTCGGTCCGCTGGATGACCCGTCATTTTGTGTCTTTCTGGGAAACCATTATCAGGAAAGCGGCCTGCCGCGCCTGGCAATGCAGCAGTTTGGTCGGGTTCATGAACTGGTGCCCGAAGCGCTGATTCCGCAATTCACGCTGGCACGGCTGGAGGTGCTTTCCGGGTTGCCCGACCAGGCGATGACGTTGATCAACCAACTCCGGAGTGAGGAAAAGAAACTGCCGCCCAATGCCGACCTGGATGTGCAACTGGCGTTGCTGGAAACCGGCGTTTGGTTGTCGCAAACTAATTTCACCCGCGCCGGAAACGTATTGCAAACCGTCGTGCAGCGGCATCCCGATGATGACCAGATCGTGAATCGCGTCGCTCAAACTTATACGAGCTTTGGCGATTTCACCAACGCCGAACAACTTGTCAACCGCCTGCTGACCCGGAACCCGGAAAACATTTCCGCCCTGCTGACCCAGTCCGGGATATTTCTCCAAACCGCGCGCGCCGGTCTTGCCCTTCCCGTGTTGAACCACATCTTGTCACTGACCAACCTGCCGGATGCAAAACTCAACCGGGCGATTGCCTATATTCAAGTATCCAATTATCCCGCCGCCACGGCGGATTGCCTCGAGATGGACAACTCGCTGCCGAAATGTTACCTGGCCGAATATCGGCTGGCACAAATTGCGGTTCTCCAGCACGACACCAACCAGGCCGTTCACTATCTCCAGATCTGCCTCACCAACGCACCACCCGGAACGCCTCTTTGGCGCGAAGTTCAGGCGCGATTGCAATGGTTCAAATCTAATTCAAACAACTAAAGAG
>CAZIFP010000125.1:0-8223 GCA_964538105.1 uncultured Bifidobacteriaceae bacterium | reverse complement strand
CCCGCCGCGCCCATGTCCTGCATGCCGGCGACTGCGCCGGTGGCGAGCAATTCCAGGCACGCTTCGCACACGAGTTTTTCCATGAACGGATCGCCGACCTGCACCGCGCCGCGCTGTTGCTCGGCGGATTCCTCGGTCAAATCCTGCGACGCAAACGCCGCGCCCGCGAGACCGTCGCGACCCGTCGCCGGGCCGACGTAAAACACGGGATTGCCCACGCCCTTGGCCGCGCCGCGCGTGATCTGTTCGTGGCGCAGCACGCCGAGGCAGAACGCGTTCACGAGCGGATTGCCCTGATACGTCTTGTCGAAATACACCTCGCCCGCGACGGTCGGGATGCCAAAGCAATTCCCGTAATGCGCGATGCCGCTGACGACGCCGGCGAACAAACGACGATTGTTCGCGAGTGCGGAATTCGGATTGCGGATTGCGGAATCATCTGCGGGCGACTCGGCACATTCCGCACTCCGCACTTCGCACTCCGCACTTTCAGTGATTGGTCCGAATCTCAAAGAGTTGACCGCGCAAACCGGGCGCGCGCCCATCGTGAAGATGTCGCGCACGATGCCGCCGACGCCGGTGGTCGCGCCCTGAAACGGCTCGACCGCGCTCGGATGGTTGTGCGACTCGATCTTGAACGCGATGGCGATGCCGTCGCCGATGTCAATGATGCCGGCGTTTTCCTCGCCCGCGCCGACGAGGATTTTCGGCGACTTGGTGGGGAAGGTCTTGAGTAGCGGCTTGGTGTTTTTATAGCTGCAATGCTCGCTCCACATCACTGAAAAGATGCCGAGCTCGGTGTAGCTGGGCGTGCGGCCGAGGATTTCCACGGCGTGGGCATATTCTTCCGGCGTGAGGTTGTGTTTGGCAACCAATTCTGGGGTAATGGCGGGTTCAGTCATGTCGAAAAGATTTCTTAGCGTGCAAACGCAAATGAATTTGAAGCGTAACAACACCCACTCGCCGGTTCAAGCAAAGCCGTCCATTACGTTGTCTGGGCGGTGCGCTGGTTTAATTCCTTCGGGATTATTGCCCGGCGTCCAGCCGCAGCAGGCAATGGCCGAAATCCACCAAGGGCTGGCCGGGTGTGGGCAGAAATTGGCGCACGAGCTGATAGACGCCGCCGCGTCCCCGCTCCACCAGTCCCGCCCGCTGCAAAACCTGCAGATGTTTGATGCCGCTTTCGTAGCTGCAACCGCCCACCGTCGCCAATTCGGCAATCAATCGCGGTTCGCCGCAGGTCAATTCCTTGAGCATCTTCCAGCGCGACATCTGGGCGATGGCTTGAAGCGTCCGTTTGAGGTCGGGCAACGGCTGGATTACGGCATTATTTTGCGTTCCGGTGTCTGAATTCATGCTGAAAACCTTAAAAAACAGGGAAATCAATGTCAACAACGGATTACTTATTCCGCAGGCAGGATTGCTTTGTCTTTAAGTAGGAATTCTTTTTACTTCTGCGGGTTCATTTTTTCAATAGGTAGTATTGCTTTTTACTCTGTTGGGAGCGCTTATTTAATCTGCGGGAACGCTTTTTCTGTCGGCAGGATTGCTTGTCTTGTCTGAGGGAACTATTTGTTTATCACCAGGAATGCTTTATCAGTCAGCCGGATTGCTTTTTACTCAGGCTGGCTGGCTTTTCGTTCCGGCAGATTCGCCTTTCGTCGCGGCACGAGTTCATTTGCTCAGGCTCTACGCCGCTTGCAAGGAGGTTTTATTTTTGAGCGCGGCGAAGATGCTTTCGAAAATCCATTTGCCGTCGTCGCTGCCGAGCAGCGGTTCGCAGGCGCGTTCGGGATGCGGCATCAGGCCGGCCACGTTGCGCTTTTCATTGCAGATGCCGGCGATGTTTTGCAGCGCGCCGTTGGGATTCGCGCTGTCGGTCAGGTTTCCGCTGGCGTCGCAGTATTGCCAGAGGATTTGGTTGTTGGCCTTGAGCTTCGCGAGCGTTTCTTCGTCGGCAAAATAGCAGCCTTCGCCGTGGGCGATGGGCACGCGGAGAATTTTTCCCGCCGGAATCTGGCTGGTGAACGGCGAATCGTTCGTGGCGGTCTTGAGGAAAATATTTTCGCAATGGAATTGCAAATCGCGGTTGCGGATGAGCGCGCCGGGCAGCATGCCGGCTTCGGTGAGGACTTGAAAGCCGTTGCAGACGCCGAGGACGAGGCCGCCGTTGTCGGCGAATTGTTTCACGGCCTGCATCACGGGGCTGAACCGCGCGATGGCGCCGCAGCGCAGATAATCGCCGTAGCTGAAACCGCCGGGCACGATGACGCAGTCGGTGTCGCCGAGCGAGGCGTCCTTGTGCCAGACGAGCCGCGCGGAATGGCCGAGCAGGCGGACGGCGTGGACGGCGTCCTGGTCGCAGTTGCTGGCGGGAAATTGCAAAACTGAAAAGTTCATTTTGTTAAACTGTTAAATCGTTGAATGGTTGAATCGGAAGAGGCGTTCGCCGGTTTCACGATTTAACGCTTCAACCATTTAACCAATCACTCGATTTCCAATTTATAATCTTCAATCACCGGGTTGCTCAAAAATTTGTAGCACGCTTCGTCGAGCGCTTTGCGGACGGCTTCCTTGTCCGAGCCGCCGAGTTCGATTTCCAGAAATTTGCCGACGTGGACGGCTTTGATGCCGGTGTGGCCCATGTGTTCGAGGGCTTTCAAAACCGTGATGCCTTGCGGGTCAACGACGGCCTTTTTTGGGGTGATGATGATTTTTGCTTTCATGTTCGCGCCGGAGGATTTTGCCGGAAGCGGGCGCGTCGGGCGAGATTATTTTGGAACGAGAAACATTGAAATCCGCCGACGTTTGCGCGAAAGTTCCGCACATGAGGATTTTGAATTCACCGGATAAAACCGCCGGCGGCAACGGCGACCGCAAAAATCTTGACGCCTGCACGATCGTCATCTTTGGCGCGAGCGGCGACCTGACGGCGCGCAAGCTGATTCCCGCGCTCTACCACCTGTTCAAGGAAAAACAGATGCCGCCGGCGTTCCGCGTCGTCGGCTTCGCGCGCCGCGAAAAGACCGACGCCTCGTGGCGGCAGGAACTGCGCACCGCGCTCGACCAGTTTTCCCGCACGAAACCCGTGAACGACAAGGTCTGGTCGGCGTTTGCAGAAAATCTTTTTTACTGCCAGGGTGACTTGACCGACGACGCGGCTTACAAAAAGCTGGAGACGCAGTTGACCGAGTTCGGCAGCGGGCCGTTGCGCGAAAACCTGTTGTTTTATCTGGCGATTTCGCCGAGCCAGTTCGGCGAAGTCGTAGAGCAAATTCATCGTGCCGGACTGTTGAACAAAGAAGGCGCCGCGTGGCAACGCATCGTCGTCGAAAAGCCGTTCGGCCGCGACCTCGCCTCGGCGCAGGCGCTCAACCGCGAACTGACCCGCTACACGCACGAGCAGCAGGTTTTTCGCATAGATCATTACCTCGGCAAGGAAACGGTGCAGAACATTTTGATGTTCCGTTTTTCCAATTCAATTTTTGAAAAGCTCTGGAACCGCAATTCGGTGGACCACGTCCAGATCACGGTTTCAGAAAAACTCGGCGTGGGCGAGCGCGGCGGGTATTACGAGGAGGCCGGCGCGCTGCGTGACATGGTGCAGAATCACATGCTGCAAGTGCTGTCGCTCATCGCGATGGAACCGCCGGTGTCGCTCGAAGCCGAATCTGTCCGCGACGAAAAGGTGAAATTGCTCAAATCCATCCGCGCGCTCGAACCGGCCGACGTGGCCAGACAAATCGTGCGCGGCCAATACTTCGCCGGCAGCGTGGACGGCCAGCCGCGGCCCGGTTATCGGCAGGAGCCAAAGGTGAATCCCAATTCAAACGTCGAGACCTTCGTCGCCTTGAAGCTGTTCATTGACAACTGGCGCTGGAGCGAGGTGCCGTTTTATTTGCGCATGGGAAAAAACCTGCCGATGAGCGCGAGCGAAGTGCGGATTCAATTCCGGCCCACGCCGAATGTCTTGTTCGCTGCGCAATGCGGATCGCATCTCGACGCCAACGCGCTCACGCTGCGGCTCCAGCCGAACGAGGGCATTTCGCTGCGGTTCAACGGAAAAGTTCCCGGCATGAGCCTCGGCGTGCGGCCAGTGCGCATGCACTTCAGTTACGATTCGGAATTCGGCGCCTACACGCCGGAAGCCTATGAACGGCTGCTGCTCGAAGCCATCGCCGGCGACGCGACGCTCTTCATTCGCCGCGACGAAGTCGAGACCGCATGGCAGATTGTGGATTCCATCCGCGCCGGCTGGGAGGGCAAGGCGCTGACGAACCGCGAATTTTATTCCGCCGGCACCTGGGGGCCGATTGCCGCCGATGATTTGCTCGCGCAGCTCGGCCACAACTGGCATGAACCGCTGATTATCAAGTAAATTCACCGGTGTTGTGCCTGCCTGACACTTGATTTTGAATTAATTGTCTCTTAAAGCCGACAAGTAACCAGATGGTTAATACCCACTTTTTCGCTAAAACACCTGCAAAACAAGTGTTTTTACCGGCCCAAAAAAATAATTTGATTTTTTTTGAACCCAATATGAGGTTGCCCGGTCTGATATTACGAATGGGTTTGGGTTTTCGCTGTTCGTTTAGGGTTGGCATAGGGATTTTGCTCGTGGTGCGGCTCGGACAGCGACCCCAAGTTGGCCGCACCACCCTTCTGAGCGCCCGGGTGAGGGCGTATAAATCTCGTCACCAAGAGAGGCCGGACGCAAGTCCGGCCTTTCGCTTTTTTATCGGTGAACAACCGGCTGGAAATCCGCATTGATTCAGGGCAAAAATACCTTAAACTACTCCGCGCATGAAACATCAGCTTGATTTCGAAAAGCCGATCACGGAGTTGCAGAACAAGCTGGACGATCTCCGTCTGCACCCCGAGAAACATTCCCTGGGCATCCGTTTTGAAGAGGAAATCCAGCTCATCGAGAAGAAACTGGAGGAAACCCGGCGGCAGGTCTTCCTGAACCTGACCGCCTGGCAGCGCGTGCAGCTCGCGCGGCATCCCAAACGGCCTTACACGCTGGATTACATCAAGCTCGCGTTCACGGATTTTCAGGAACTGCACGGCGACCGCCTGTTTGCCGAGGACCGCGCGATGGTCGGCGGTTTTGCCAAGCTGGGCGAACATTGCGTCATGGTCATCGGCACGCAAAAGGGCCGCGACACCAAGGAAAACATTTTGCGCAACTTCGGCTCCGCGCATCCCGAAGGCTACCGCAAGGCGCTGCGTTTGATGCGGCTCGCGGACAAATTCGGTCTGCCCATCATCACGCTCATTGACACGGCGGGCGCGTATCCCGGCGTCGCCGCCGAGGAACGCCACATCGCCGAAGCCATCGCCGTGAACCTGCGTGAAATGACCCTGCTCGAAGTGCCTGTCATTGCCGCCGTCATCGGTGAAGGCGGTTCCGGCGGCGCGCTGGGCATCGGTGTGGCGGACCGGGTTTTGATTTTGGAGAATGCCTATTATTCCGTCATCAGTCCCGAAGGTTGCGCGGCGATTTTGTGGAAAGACCGCGCGAACGCCGCCAAGGCCGCCGCCGCGTTGAAAATCACCGCGAAGGATCTGCTCCGATTCAAGCTCGTGGACGACGTGGTGCCCGAGCCGCTCGGCGGCGCGCATACCGACACCGAGGGCACCGCCGCGAACCTGAAGACGCATCTACTCAAGCACCTCGAAGAAGTGATCGCGCTGTCCGTTGCGGAACGGTTGAAATCGCGTTACGAAAAATTTCGTGCTCACGGACATTTCCGCGAAAAAATCGAATCTACGGCCAACGGCGTCGTGCCCCAAGCCGCCAGATAATCGCGTGCTTTATCCACTCACTTTTCAGCCGGCCTTCAAGGAACGTGTCTGGGGCGGACGCGAGCTCGAACGGCTTTACGGCAAAAATCTTCCGCCCGGCGCGGTCATCGGTGAGTCATGGGAGATTTCCGACAGGCCCGGCGATGCCAGCGTCATCGCCAACGGCCCGCTCGCCGGAAAAAATTTGCGGTGGTTGATGGAGCATCACGCGGCGGAAATTCTCGGTGGCGCGAAACCGGCGGCGGACGGACGCTTTCCCCTGCTCTGCAAAATTCTCGACGCCCGCGAAAAACTGTCGCTGCAAGTTCATCCACCGGCCAGCAAAGCGGCGGAGCTGAAAGGTGAACCGAAGACGGAAATGTGGTTCATCGCCGACGCCGCGCCGGACGCAAGTTTGTTCGTCGGGCTTAAACGCGGCGTGACGCGCGCGGAGTTTGAGAAAAAGATTGCCGACGGCAGCGTGGCGGATTGTTTCCATCGCATTCCGGTCAAGGCCGGCGACGCGATGTTTCTGCCCAGCGGCCGTGTTCATGCCATCGGCGACGGCCTGGTGATTTTCGAGATCCAGCAGAATTCCGACACGACCTACCGCGTGTTCGACTGGAACCGCGTCGGCCTCGAAGGCAAACCGCGCGAACTGCACATCGCGCAATCGCTCGCGAGCATTGATTTCAACGACTTTGAGCCGGAGCTGGTGGAGACAAAGTTCATCACCGACGGAAAAATCCAGAAACGCGCGCTGTTGAACGATCCGCTGTTCAATGTCGAAACGAATAAGCTGAGTTCCGGCACGAGTGGTTTATTGAAGCCGAAGAAGCTGCAAATCATCGCGGTGACAACTGGTGAAATTGAAATCAAGAGCGGCGCGATGACAGTGAATTTGTCTGCCGGTCAGTTCAGCTTGATTCCAGCAAGCTTGGAACGCACAGAGGTTTTGGCGAAGTCAGATGCGGTGTTGCTGCGCGTCGAAGCAAACTAAAGTTCCCGCAGATTTCGCGGATTGACGCAGATAAAAGCTGAATAAAAATCTGCGAAATCTGCGGGCAAGATTCAATTCAGCGACAAATCATCCGGCATCTGCGAGAGGAGCTTGTTTTTCCAGCCGCCCTTGCTTCTCAAGATTTTCGGCCAAAGCTGGTCGGGCGGCGTTTCAAAAACGAGTTCGAGCGACGCCGGAAACGTGAGCCACGATTTGCGCTTCATTTCCATTTCCAACTGGCCGGGCGACCAGCCGGCGTAACCGGCGAACAGCTTGACCTTTTTCGCGGTGGAAAACGATTCGCCGACTTCGACCAGATCATCCAGCGAATGGCCGAGGTTCAGGTTCGGAAAGACGTTCGCATCGGGAATGAAATTGTCCGCGTGCAGAAAGCTCAACGCGGTCGGCTGCACCGGCCCGCCCAGAAACAGCGGCGCGTGCTTGAGCGTGTCCGGCAGATCGGCCACCACGAGTTCGCCCACGATGCTGCCGCTTGAACGGTTCAGCACGAGGCCAAACGCGCCCTCGGCGCTGTGGTCGCAGATGAGGACGACCGTGCGGTGAAAAAACGAGCCGGTCAGATCGCCGCCGTCCAGCAGCAATTTTCCTTTCAATGTTTTTACCGGATCGCTCATTGCCACAGCCAATGTGCATCACAAAGGCTGATCTGGCAAAAAGAAAACCGGCGCGAGAAACTTCCCGCGCCGGTTAGAATCAAATAGTGACAATCAGAGTGATTTCACCTTTTTCACAATTCCCGCCGCGTCAATGCCGAACTTGGCGAGCAGCTCTTCCGCCTTGCCGGAGTGCGGGATGCCGACTACGGCGAGCTTGTGGACTTTTATTCCCTCCACGCTCAATTCGCCGGCGACCGCGTCGCCGAGTCCACCTTCGGAATAATGATCTTCCACGGAGATGACGGTATTGCTGGTCTTTTTCGCGGCCGCGAGGATTACGTCCTTGCCCAGCGGCTTGATGCTGTAAGCGTCAATGACCGTGATGTTGATGCCGTCGGCCTTCAGCGTGTCGGCAGCCTTCAACGCTTCAAACAGCGTGACGCCCGCCGAGACAATCGTGACCTTGTCGCCTTCGCGCAAAACTTTCGCGCCGCCGATGGGAAAGTTTTCATCGTTGCCGTAAATCACCGGTGTCTTCGGACGCGAGGTGCGCAGGAAACAAACGCCTTTGGTCAGCGCCATCTGCTCCAGCAATTTTTCGGTGGCGACGGCATCACTCGGATACAACACCGTGCTGCCGACAATCGCACGCATCATCGCCAAATCTTCCAGCGCCATCTGCGACGGGCCGTCCTCGCCGATGCTCACGCCGACATGCGAGCCGACGAGCTTGATGTTCGACTGCGAAATGCCCGCAACGCGAATCTGGTCGTAGGCGCGCGTGAAAAACGTGGCGAACGTCGAGGCGAACGGCACCTT
>CAZIFP010000124.1:0-8241 GCA_964538105.1 uncultured Bifidobacteriaceae bacterium | reverse complement strand
CATTTTCCAATAAACCCGCACCTTCAGGCAAAAACCGGACCAGAAACACCTCCAAAGGACAAAATTGTGAGACGAAACAGCGTTTATCCCTCAATTCATCACGACCAGAGGTCTTGGTATAGTATGGGAGCGCGCCCGCCCCGGGTGCAGCCGGCGACGCCCCCGTCGTCGGCCTCGGCGATGGGCGCAGCAAAACCAGGGCGAATGGTTTGAATCCGTGCGCAGTGTCCGGCGCGAGGGCGCGCCGAACTGCAGCCGGGGCGGCTGTGCTCCCAAACCATGCCACCACCCATTTATTTCCAAGATTGCCAAGCGCTCGCCAGTTATGTTCAATCACCTCGTGACCTCCCACCTCAAACCATGAGCTACACCACCAATTATCTCCAGTCGGAATCCGTCGCGGCGCAGGGAGCCGAAGTCATCGTGGTGGTCAACTGCATGATTCAGGACGCAATCAAGCTCGCGGCCAGCGATCTGCATGTCGAGCCGTGGGAGAATTCCATCGCCGTGCGCGCCCGCGTCAATGGCGTGCTCACCGAGGTCGCGCACCTGCCGCTCGACTTGATGGACAAGATTTCGGCGCGCTTCAAGGTGATGGCCAATCTCGTCACCTATCAGGCCGGATTGCCGCAGGATGGCACGGCGGTCGGCGGCGCGGAACTGGACGGCGTGCAGTTGCGCATTTCAATTTTCCCAACGACGCGCGGCGAGAAAATTGTCGTCCGGCTGTTTGACCCGCGCGACCGGCGTTTCGATCTGGGCACACTGGGCTTCGACGACTCGACGTTGTCGGGGTTGAAGCGCGTGCTCAAGCGGACGAGCGGTCTGCTGCTCTTCACTGGCCCGACCGGTTCCGGCAAGACGAGCTCAATGTATTCCGCACTGTGCTACATCATGCAGCGCGACGGCACCTCGATCAGCATCAGCACGGTGGAAGATCCGGTGGAATTCAATCTGCCGATGGTGAGCCAGACGCAGATCAATCCGGCGCAGCAGTTCACTTATGCCGTCGCGCTGAAAAGCATTTTGCGGCAGGACCCGCAGGTCATCATGGTCGGCGAGATTCGCGATGCCGAGACCGCCGCCATCGCGGTGCAGGCGGGATTGACCGGACATCTGGTCATCAGCACGATTCATTCGGGTGTTTCCGCCGGCGCGTTCACGCGGTTGATCAACATGGAGATCGAGCCGTTCATGCTCGCGTCCAGCATTCTGGGCGTGCTCGGCCTGCGGCTGGTGCGGCAGGTCTGTCCGCATTGCGCGCAGCCTTACCAGCCGGAGCCGAGCCAGTTGAAAGTGGTGCCGGAGGAATTTCTGGCGCAGGCACAATTTCGTCATGGCACGGGTTGCGAACATTGCAATCAAACCGGTTTTTCCGGTCGTCTGCCGGTGACCGAACTGCTGGCGGTCACGGAACCGTTCCGCGAAGCCGTTTTGAAAAAATTGCAGACTTCCGCGCTCGAAGAAATCGCCATTCAGGAAGGCATGAGAACCTTGTGGCAAAACGGCCTCTACCGCGCCATCAACGGCCAGACCACGCTCGAAGAAATCATCCGCGTGCTGGCGGCGGACATGCTCTGAACGGTTCTGGCGATAATCTGCCGCTTGCCAAGCGCGACGACATTTTGTGTAATTGAAACGGTCAATCAATCGACGCTCGCGATTGAAATTAACCGGCGGTTCATTGGCCGAAACATGATTCATTGAAAACCGGAGACAACAATGAAAAAGCTCAACTCAATATTACTGGCGACCGTATTGATGGCGGGGACAGCCGCCGCTCAAGAATTATCCTGGACGGAACTGGCAGGCCGCCCGGATCTCTGGCCCACCCAATGCACGGTCAAGGCGGCGATCAATTTTGAAGGCGGCGTTACCATCCCGGCCGGGGCCACGGTGGATGTGATTGATTTCAAGGGCAACGAAGCGGACATGAAAACCACCGACGGCAAAACCTATTTTGCCGCCGAGCCGGACGACACAGATGTTCTGGACGTGGCGCGCGCGGCCTACGCGAAACTCACCTCCAAGCAACGCGCGCTGACCTACCCGGCCATCGCCCAGCAACAGGAGTTGTGGCCATACAAGGTGACCATCACGCGCGGGTTCAGCCTGGCGCCGGGCAAGAACGTGCAGGTCGGCGACCAGGTGCTGGTGAAGGACGTCCAGTGGAACAAGGTGGACGTTGTTTCGACCAACCTCAACGCCCGGTTCGCCGTCACGCCGCCGGCCACGGATTTGATGGCGCAGGTGCGGAAATTTGTGGAGGACGATTCGGCGGGGCCGCGGCTGCTGGCCATGCAACGCGCCCAGCAGGCGGCGTTGCTCGCGGAACAAAAGGCTGACGCCGAGCGCATCAAGGCCATGGGCCGCGTGACGGTGGAGCTGAACGGCAAACTCATCAACTCGCAGACCGGCCAGCCGGAGCCGCTGGATGCCAACGCGACGCCGCGTTACTATGTGTTCCTGCGTGGCCAGAGCACCTGCCCCATCACCTGCCAGTTCGCTCCGGGCTTCTTCAAGTTTTGCAACAGCATCAAGGCATCGCACCCGGAAGTGGAGGTGGTGTATCTGACGATTGAAGACCTGCCCGAAACGCTCAAGTTCACCAAGCAGCTCGGCTACGACGGGCGCATGGTCACCTACGAAAACACCACCATGCCCAGCGTGAATCCCTACATTGACGGACGGATTCCGCAGCTCATCGTGATGGACCGCGAGGGGAAAGTGCTGGCCAATGGCATCCAGTCCACCGCGCCGGATGCGTTGCAGCAACTCAAGGCCTTGCTCAACCAGCCCGGGAGCTGACGGTTTCCCGTCAATTCGCATTCGCCGCCGGGGCGGCGGCGAGGAGAGTGGGAAGATCCGTGTCGGATTTCACCGTGAATTTGCGGATGTTGCCATCGGTGCGGGCGATGAAGGTCATCATGTCATCGGCGGAAAATTCGGGATGAAAGTTCATGGTGGAGTCGGTCACGGGATCCAGCGTCGTGGCGTTGTCGCTGTAATGCGTCGCCGGCTTGCCGTCCACATAAAGCATGATGCTGTCCTTGGTTTGGATGCCAAAAAGGTAAGCGATGTTTTCCATGCTGACCCAATAAACATGCCGGCTGTCCGGACTGAAGAAAATGTGGTTGACCATGCCGGGTTTGGCGCAGATCAGTTTGCCATCCACCACCACGCCCGCCTGGCCGTTGCCGTTGATAACATAGGCGAGGTGCTGCTCGTCCGGGCTAAAGACATAATTCCCCTGCATATAGCCGGGCTGGGCGACGCCGTCGAGATACACCGTGCCTTGCTTGAGAAATGCGTAGTGGGTTCCCTGCGGACTGAAGGTGAGCTGGCTGATACGCTGTCCGCCAAGGGAAGCCCCGTTGATGGCATCTTTGCCATCCATGAGAATGTGCTGGGCATTGTCCGGCGTGACAGCGTAGGCGGCGATGCGATTGCCGGCGGGACTGAGCACAGGCATGAGCGTATTGCCGTAGGCGTCGGATTCATCGTCGTTGATGACGAGAAACTGGCGGCCATTGGAGTTGGCCACATAGACAAACTTGGAGGAATCGGCGGTGAAGCCCGGCACGGGAAGATTCAAGTTGCCAAAATCAGAGTTGTTCCCCGTCCAGGTGACGTATTGCCAGTGCGTGTTGCTGTCATTGGCCACCTGCTGGGCGATGGAGGGATATTCGTCGCCTTTTTTTCCGTCAATGATCATGAACCGCGCGCCGGTCTTGGTGTCGCAAAGAGCGGCGTAGTGGCTGCCGTCGGGGCTGAAATAAACTTTTTCAACGTTAAGACCTTCGGTGCCGGCCACCTGCTTGCCGTTCACGGTCAGGAATGACAGGGCATTAGGCTGTGGCGTGATAATCATGGCGATCTGTTTGCCGTCCGGGGAAATGGTCATTTGCCGGAACGAATTGGCCTTGATCTCCGGCTTGCCGTTCAGGAGCAAAATATTATTCCCATCCGGCGCGCGCATCGTGCTGACGAGATTGTTCCGCGCAGTGAATTGCACAATGTCACCGAAATAATTCACCTGCTTTCCGTCCACAAACGCCCACGCGCCGGTGCCGTCGCGGTTGTAATTGATGTAGGCATAACGGCTGCCGTCGGGACTAAGGAACAGTTGCGGCAGGGTGCGCATCGCCGGGCCGGGCGTGCCATCCACCACGATGACATAATTCCCCTGCGCGTCGTCGTCGCTCCAGAAAATATGCTGGCCGTTCGCCGAGAAGGTGAGGTTGAGGCTGGAGCCGAGGTTATGAGTGTTGATGGGACCGCGCGCCAATTCCTTGCCGTCGAGCATGACGACATAATCATCGCCCTGTTTGGCCATGTAGGCCCAGTGCGCGCCGTCCTTGGAAAAGATGACGGGGATGGGCGTGTTGACCCACATGCTTTCCGCGCGATATTGGTCGCCAGCGATGTTGAAGATGAGGTTGTCAATCTTGGGCCCGGCCACACCGTCCATAATGATCTGGTAATGGCTGCCCTTGGCGGCAAAGAGCGCGATATGGTTGCCGACGGGGCTGCGCGCGCCGCCGAAAAGCTGGCCATCGGGTCCCAATGGTTGTAGGTCAACAGTCGCGTCCGCCAGCGCGAGGCCGGCCGCGCCGAACAGAGTGAGAATAGAAACGGTCAAGGAATTTAAGCGACACATAATATCTCCATGAATATTGGTTGATTGCCACCATAACGCCCCGTCCAAAGAAAACCTTTCGGCATGATTGAGTCAAGCCCGCAAGTGAAAACAGGTTCGCGTGATACTTGCGTGTGGTAATTGATGCCGCTTGCCAATCGCGCCCGCGTTTTGTCTAATCTGGCTGTGCTCAATCAGCAGACGCTCAACCGCTCCGCGACTTTTTCCGGCACCGGCCTCCACAGCGGCAACCGGGTCAACATGTCCATCCTGCCCGCGCCCGCCAACAGCGGCGTGCGCTTCCGCCGCGTGGACCTTGCGGACAAACCGGAAATCGAGGCGCGCGTGGAAAATGTCGCCGACACCAACCGTTCCACCACGCTCGCCAAGGGCAACGTGCGCGTTCACACGGTCGAACACGTTCTCGCCGCGCTCGCCGGCTGTGGCGTGGACAACGCCATCATCGAACTGGACGCGAACGAACCGCCGATCGCCGACGGCAGCTCGCGCGAGTTCTGCAAAATCATCCAGGCCGCCGGCATCGTGCCGCAGGCGGAAAAACGCGATTCTTTCACGCCCAGCGAGCCGATTGAAATGCAGTCGGGCGAGACGGTGATGACGCTGTTTCCTTACGACGGTTTCAAGCTCACCTGCACGAGCGCGGACAAGCAGGGCCGATTCACGCAATTTTACAGCACCGACATCACGCCGCAGACGTGGGAAAAAGAATTGTCGCACGCACGGACGTTTTGCTTCTACGAGGAAATTGAATTTTTGTTTAAAAACGGTTTGATCAAGGGTGGCAGTTTGGAAAATGCCATTGTCATCCGCGACGACGCGGTGCTGACCACGGAGCCGCTGCGTTACAACGAGGAATTTGTCCGGCACAAGATGCTGGACATCGTGGGTGATCTTTCGCTGACCGGCCGGCCTATTCGCGGGCATTTGATCGCCGTCAAGCCGAGCCACGCCGCGAATTGCGAGTTTGCCAAGCTTGTCCAGACGCAGATGAATAAGCCGTTGCGCGCCGCACAGACGTTCGCCCCGCCGCCGGAAAAAAATGCGCCGGAACCCCTGCCCTCCGCCGACGGCGCGATGACCATCGAGGAAGTGATGAAGATGCTGCCGCACCGGTATCCGATGCTGCTGGTGGACCGGATTTTGAAGATCGAGGGCAACAAAATTATCGGCATGAAAAACGTGACGATGAACGAGCCGCATTTTCTTGGTCATTTTCCCGGCCATCCGATCATGCCCGGCGTGTTGCAACTCGAGGCGATGGCGCAGGTCGCCGGCATCCTGCTCCTGAAACGCATCGAGGCCGCAAATCAAATCGCGTATTTCATGTCAGCCGAGCAAGTGAAGTGGCGCAGGCCGGTGGTGCCGGGCGACGTGCTGGTCATTGAGATTGACTTGGTCAAGATCCGCGGAAAAATCGGCAAGGCCAAGGGCGTGTGCAAAGTGGACGGCGAAGTCGTCAGCGAAGCCGATGTGACCTTCATGCTCCGCGACGCATGATTCACTCAACTGCCATTGTTCATCCGAACGCGAACGTCGCTTCAAGCTGCGAAATCGGCCCGTATTGCATAATTGGCGAACACGTCACGCTCGGCGACAACTGCAAACTTCATTCACACGTCGTCATTGACGGGCACACGAAGCTTGGTGCTGGAAATGAAATTTTCCCGTTCGTCACCATCGGCAAGAAGACTCAAGACTTGAAATGGAAAGGCGGCGTCACGCGGCTGGAAATCGGCGACCGCAATGTATTTCGCGAAGGAGTCACGATTCATTGCGCCACCGGCGACAGCAACGTCACGGTGGTCGGCTCCGATAATTTATTACTCACCTACGTCCACATTGCGCACGATTGCGTCCTTGGCAACCACATCATCATGTCCGGCTACGCCGGGCTGGCGGGACACGTGGTCGTGGAAGATCACGCGATTCTGGGCGGCTACACGGCGGTGCATCAATTCTGCCGCGTCGGCAAGTTTGCCATGACCGGCGGCTGCTCGCGCATTCCGCAGGACGTGGCACCGTTCATGATCGTGGAAGGCAACCCCGCCGAGACGCGCACCATCAATAAGATCGGGATGGAACGAAATGGCATCTCCGCCGAAGCCGTGGCGGCGTTGCGCCAGGCCTACAAAATCATCTTCCGCGAAGAACTCTCCGCTCCCAACGCACTGGCGAAGATCGAGAAAGAACTGCCGCCGCTGCCGGAAGTCCAGCACCTCGTCTCGTTCATCCGCGCCAGCGAACGCGGCATCACAAAGTAAGATGCGGCTCTGGACGGTGCATCCGAAATATCTCGATGCGAAGGGCATCGTCGCGCTCTGGCGCGAAGCCCTGCTGGCACAGAAAGTTCTGCTGGGTGCGACCAAAGGCTACAAGCATCATCCGCAACTGCTCCGCTTTTCCAAAACTAAAAATCCGCCCGCCGCTTTGGCAACGTATCTGAAGGCCGTGCATGAGGAAGCCGTGCGCCGCGATTACCATTTCGACGCCTCAAAAATCGGCGCGCAGCGTTCGCGCGGAAAAATCAAGGAGACGCGCGGCCAGTTGTTCTACGAATGGACGCACCTGAAACGCAAATTAAAACAGCGCGACCCGAAGCGGCTCCGCGAGCTTGTATCGGTCAAAAATCCCACGCCGCATCCGCTGTTCAAAATCGTTCCCGGCAACGTGCGCGACTGGGAAAAGGCGAAGTGATTTCAGCCAGAGCGCAGGCAATCCCGGCAAATCTGTTCACCGCAGATTCCATTCGTTCAACAGACCTTTTGGAATCTCGGAAAGGAAGCGCGACGGCGATTGGAAAGCATCGCTACCAGTATTGCCAAAGCCGCCGCGAATCAGCGGATAGGTGATGTAAAGCTCGCTCTTGGCACGCGTGATGGCTACGTAAAACAACCGCCGTTCCTCCTCCTCGCCCTCGTTGCTCTCCATCGAGCGCGCGGACGGAAACATGCCGTCGCACAGCATGATCACGAACACGGCGTCGAACTCCAGGCCCTTCGCCTGATGGATGGTGGAGAGCTTGAGTTTTTCCACGTCGTCCTTGGCCGCGTTGTCGTCCTCGGCCTCGACGTTGGTGAGCAGCGCGAGTTGGGTGAGAAACTCCTCCACTGTGCCGAACTGAAATGCAAACTCGGCAAGCTGCTGGATTTCGTCCAGCCGGCGCTCGTAATTGTCGTAAGTTTCCTTGAGATAATCGTCGTAGCCCGCGTCCATCACGAGCCGCAGCATCTTCGCCGCGCTCTTACGAACCGTCGAATCTTCAAGCTGCGAAATGGTAGCGACAAATTGCGTCCAGCCGACGGCGGCTTTTTTCGGAACAGACTTGGAACACAATTGCAATGCGGTCGCAATCTTCGGCGGCAAAGCAGAATGCATCTTCATCAGTCCGCAATCTGCCATCTTCGCAGTGAAACTTTGGAAAAGCTTTTCCGCGCCTTTGGCGGCGATGCCGGGCAGCAACTGCACCAACCGCTTGAACGAAATCTCGTCGCGCGGATTGGCGACAAACTTCAGATACGCCGTCGCATCCTTGATGTGCGCCTGCTCGAAAAACCGGATGCCGCTGGTGATGGAAAACGGAA
>CAZIFP010000123.1:0-8273 GCA_964538105.1 uncultured Bifidobacteriaceae bacterium | reverse complement strand
GCGCGACCACGCACAATCCGTTTTTCTTCGTCAACTCGCCGCTCGTCTCGCGCTCACAGATTTTCGAATTGCGACCGCTGGCCGAAGACGAGCTTTTTGAGTTGATTCAACGCGCCCTGATTGATGCCGAGCGCGGCATCGGCTATCTTAAAATCAAAATTGAAAAAGAAGCCGCGCAGCATCTGGCCAAAATCGCCGACGGCGACGCGCGCAAGGTTTTGAACTCGCTGGAAATCGCCGCGCTCACGACGCCACCGGAAGCCGACGGCACCATCCGCATCACGCTCGAAGTCGCCGAGCAGAGCATCCAGAAAAAGGCGGTGGTATATGACGGCGACGGCGACGCGCATTACGACACGATTTCCGCGTTCATCAAATCCATGCGCGGCAGCGATCCCGACGCCGCGCTTTACTGGCTCGCCAAAATGATCCACGCCGGCGAGGACCCGCGCTTCATCGCGCGGCGCATTGTCATTTGCGCGGCGGAAGACGTTGGGCTAGCCGACCCAATGGCTTTGGTTTTGGCGAACGCCTGTTTGTCCGCGTCGGAATTTGTCGGCTGGCCGGAGGCGCGGATTCCGCTGGCCGAGGCGACGATTTACATCGCCACGGCGAACAAGAGCAACAGCGTCATCACCTCCATTGATGCCGCGTTGGAAGATGTCCGTTCCGGCCGCACGATTCCTGTGCCGGAACATTTGCGCGATGCCAGCTACCAGGGCGCGAAACGTCTCGGTCATGGTCAGGGCTACCAATACACCCACGCCGGCAAGGATCATTTTGTGGCACAGGAATATCTGGGCGTGGACAAAACGTTTTACGAACCGACCGATCAAGGCGTGGAAAAGAAAATCAAGGAACGGCTGGAAAACTGGCGGAAACAATTTGCTGAAAAACGGAAAGCCACAGATGAGCACAGATAACCACAGATTAAAATCCGATCTCCGCCAAAAAATCCGCGCCGCGTTGGGAAAAATTTCGCCGGCGGTGCGGGCGGTGGAATCCATTGATTTGTGTGAACGGCTGAAGGCGCAGATTCCCAGCGCACACACGATCCTGTTTTTTGCGCCGCTACCGGACGAACTGGATGTCTGGCCGGTGCTGGAATTGTCGCTGGCCCTTGAAACCAACTGCGCCCTGCCCTTTTTTGACGCGGAGAAAAAAATATACGGCGCTCGGCTGCTAAAAACGCTGGCGACTGACATCGTCATCGGAAAATATGGCGTGCGCGAACCGGCGGCAAGCTGTGAAGAAATCCCGCTGAACCAATTCGATTTGGTTCTCGTGCCGGGGATCGCTTTTGACTTGAGCGGTCATCGGCTTGGTCGCGGCCAGGGTTTTTACGACCGGACTTTGGCGGAAGCCAGCGGCATCAAATGCGGCGTGGCCTACGATTTTCAATTGCTGGAAAATGTTCCGACGGAACCACACGATGCCAGGGTGGATTTTATTTTCACGCCGTCGCGATGCGTGAAGGCAGGTAAAATAATCTAGGCGGGCTATTCGTGCTGGCCCATGTCAACCGGCAGCCCGCCTTCCCAACTTTGCGGCGCGTTCCACGGACGGACCGAGGCGTTTTGGGGTTCATCAGTCGAGCAGCCACTGACACCGGCGAGGATTGCAATTAAAGCGAAAAGCCAGAACCATTTCGCGGGACAACTCATATTCAGGAAGCCGGATGCGCCGGGCTGACTTCATCGCCTTCGATGACGTCGCCGAGTTTCCAGCCGGGGATGACATTGGCGATGCAGCGGTCCTTGTCGAGGCTGCGGACAATCACCTTGGCAACCAGCTTGCCGTCGCGGCTGACCAAAAGCTCGGCGTTCTCCTTCACGCCCTGGTCGTCACCGATGTCCAGCACGACAAAATCCCACTTCGGATCCACCACCAGAATTTTACCCCTGAGATCGGCGCGAAGCACGACATCCGGATTGGTTCCAATCAACTGGTCGAGCCGCGCCTGCAGCCGGTCGCGGGTGTGCAGCAAAACTTTTTTCTCCTCGTTCAAAGCCACGATCGCCTCCTGCATGTCCTTGATGGTTTGGTTCAGCTTGGCTACCTGGGCCGCCGTCAGCCCCGAAGACGTGTAGGCCGCCAGATCATCCTGGGCGACATCCCGTTCCTGGGTGGTCTTGGCCAGCTTGTCGGACAGGTCATTCGCCCGCTTGGTCTGGGCAGCATCGTCGGCGACGGCCTTGTCGCGCTCGGTCTGGGTGTCGGCGAGTTGCTGCTGCGTCTGCTTCAAATCGGCCTGTGTCTTGGCGAGTTCCTTCTTGGTGCTGGCCAGTTCGGTCTGGGCCTGTTCCTTCTGGCTGCGCTGGGTATTGCGGTCGTCAGTCAACGTGGTGATCTTGTCCTTGACGACAAAAAAGTTTACGGCGCCCACGGCAAGTGCCGCGACAATGGCCAGAATCAAACTGATGCGAATCAACATGGTTGTTTGAAATTTTTCAAAGCTTAAGCCTTTGCTTCCGGCGTGTCAACGCCGTTTGCACTTTTCAAATGTCCCCGTTCGCCCCATTTTTCGCAAGTGGAATTAAATCACGGCCGGCATCTCGCCTACTGCACCAACATCCATCGCGGCGAAACGTGGCGCGAAACGTTCGACGCGCTCAAAACGCACACGCTCGCCGTGCGCGATCGCGTCTGCCCGCACGGCCCGTTCGCCATCGGCCTGCGCTTGAGCCATCAGGCCGCCGTCGAATTATCCGATCCGAAGACGCTTGTAGGCTTTCAACGTTGGCTCGAAAAAAGTTCCTGCTACGTTTTCACCATCAACGGATTTCCCTACGGCCGGTTTCACGGCACGCGCGTCAAGGAGCAGGTTTATGCGCCCGAATGGACTTCGCCGGAGCGGCTGGCTTACACCAACCAGCTTTTTGATTTGCTGGCGCAACTGCTGCCCGCCGGCGTCGAAGGCAGCGTCAGCACCCTGCCCGGCTCGTTCAAGGAATTCATCCCGACCGGCGAACAGAAAAAACTCATCCGCGAAAACCTCTGGTGCTGCGTCGAACACATCGCGCGCCTGAGCGAAAAATCCAAGCGCAAACTGCATCTTGGACTGGAACCGGAACCGCTGTGCCTGCTCGAAAATTCCGCCGAGGCGATTTCATTCTTCGAGCAGCTTCGCGCCGAACGTAAAAACGACCCGCGCCTCGACGAACATCTGGGCGTGAATTACGACTGCTGCCATTTCGCCGTGGAATTTGAGGAGCCGTTGGCCACGCTGAACTCGCTGCACGCAGCGGGCGTCAAAATCAGCAAAATTCATTTGAGTTCCGCGCTGAAAGTCCGGCCAACCCCGGCGGCGCGGGCGGAATTGCAAAAATTCGCCGACAAAACTTACTTGCACCAGGTTGTCGCCCGCGATGCCGACGGTCGGTTAAAATTCTTTCGCGACCTGCCCGACGCGCTGGCGGACAATTCAAAATTAAAAATTAAAAATTCAAAGCTTCCGGAATGGCGGATCCATTTTCACGTTCCGCTCCACGCGCCCGCCGCGCCGCCGTTTGAAAATACGAATGATCACCTGCTCGGCACGCTGGACTGGCTCGCCGACAATCCAAAGCTTTGTCCGCACCTGGAAATGGAAACTTACACCTGGGAAGTGTTGCCGCCGGAATTGAAATCGCGCGACGTCGTTGAACAGCTTGTTGCCGAATACGACTGGACGCTCGCACGGCTTGCCGAGCGAGGATTTCATGCGCAAAACAAAACGGCACAGCTTCCCTGTTCGCGTCGAATTGACTGAAAAAAATTACGGGTTGTCAATCGGACGTCACACCCGTCGCGCCCCAGAAGACCAGATATGCCGGAGCGGTTTTATCCACCCGGATGGAAAGCAGTTTCTTCCGGGCATCGGGACACAAGTCCACGCCATGAATATTGTGGTGATTGGGTTCTGTCATCCGGCCGGAGGCGTTCCACTTGGCCAAATTTGTGGCCAGCGTGAACACGTTGGTGTCGCCGGCGGGCGGTGCGTTGTAATAATCCGGCAGCAAGATTTCGCGCGGCTCCCGCGTGCCATCCGCATACGCCAGTTGAAAACGGAGATGCGACGGGCCTTCGGAGCTGGTCATGAAAACCATCATCCGTTGATAACGTTTTCCCGGAACCGGGAAAGAAAATTCGCCTTCGCCGGTGACGCCACGGGTCTGCGGATTCTTGCCGTCGGCATTCGCGAAATTGAGCCGGACAAACGGATGCGCGGCATTGGCGGCAAAGCATCCGTCATCCGGCAACGCCCGGGCGTTTGTATTACCGTTGGCAATGGAAGCTTCGGTGGTCAGGTAACCGTCCGCGCGGCCGCCGCCATCAATGCCTTGGTTCCACGGCACCAGCTTGCCATCGGTTAAGGTCGTGACCGCGCGTCCGGTCAGCACGGATCGCACATCCACTTGAACAACCTCCGCGGCCTGAATAGAAATTCCCATCAGCAGGCAGAATAAAATCGCACAAAGATTCCGGGCAGTCATAGCGAATTATGGTTTTCGGAGAATGAGCCAAGACGGTCCGTCATGTCAACAGGGTTTTCCATCATCCATTGGCGACGGGCGCTGAAACTTTGCTTCAATTGAAAAAACGTGAAACTAATGGTATGAGTCTTGCGTCTGAAACAGTGAATGTTAAAACCGCTTGCATCGGATCGTTGGAGCTACGAAATGGCGGCACACCTGCTGAACCGCGCCGGTTTCGGCGGCCCGCCGTCGGAAATCCAGCAGTTGGCCGGCCTCGGACCGGACCAGGCTGTTGCTTTTTTGCTCGATTACGAAAACATTCCCGACCCGACGTTGAATCCCGACTGGGCCAGGCCCGACCCGGCGGAGTTGGCGCAGCTGCGCGACATCAACCAGCACGGCACGCCGGAGGAAAAGAAGGCGGCACAGCAGGCGGAAGGCAAACTTCAGCGCGAGCGCATGATGGAATTGCGCGGCTGGTGGCTGCAGCGCATGACGCACGGGACGCGCCCGTTTCAGGAAAAAATGGTTTTGTTCTGGCACGGGCATTTTGCGACGAGCGTGGACAAGGTGCGCGAAGCCTATTACATGTGGCGGCAGAACGAGCTGTTCCGCCGGCTCGCCACCGGCAACTGGCAGCAACTGCTCTCCGACGCCGGCAAGGATCCGGCCATGCTCATCTGGCTCGACCAGGCCCAAAGCAACAAGCAGCATCCAAATGAAAATTTCGCGCGCGAGGTCATGGAACTGTTTTCGCTCGGCGAAGGTCATTACACCGAGCATGACATCACCGAAGGCGCACGCGCATTGACCGGCTGGTCGCTCGACCGGCTCAATCAACAATATGTTTATCGTCCGAGATTTCATGACGACGGCGTGAAGACGTTTCTCGGTTGGACGGGAAATCTCGACGGTGACGACGTCATTGCGCAGATTGTCGCGCAGCCGCAGGCCGCAAAGTTCATCACGGCGAAGCTCTGGAATTATTTTTCCGGCCAGATGCCGGATGAAAAATTGAATGAGGCGCTCGCCGCCGTTTTCCGCGCAAACGGAAATAATTTCAAGCCGTTCCTGCGCGTGATGTTTCGCAGCGAGGAATTTTATGGCGACGACATCGTGCGCAACCAGGTGAAAAGCCCGGTGCAATGGCTGGTCGGTAGCGTGCGGATGCTTGAATGCGATCTGCCGCCGACGCTGGCGAGCTGGGGCATGACGCGGCAGCTCGGGCAGGATCTGTTCGCGCCTCCGAACGTCAAAGGCTGGGACGGCGGCGTCACCTGGATTACGACGAACACCTTGCTGGAGCGTTACAACGACGCCGATGCCATCGTGCATGGCTCGATCCCGCCGCTCACTGCCGGCGATTTCGCGGGCAAGGGCGGGGCGAACGGCCAGAAGGCGGAAAAAATGCTGCAACGGGTCCGCATGGGCGGCGTGAATGTGGAAAAGATCCTGACTCCGGCGGAGCGCGCGGACAAGGATCTGCTCGTGACCGCGCTGGAGAAACGGCTGTTGCAGTCGTCGCTCAAGGGAGGGCAGGAGCTGACCCTGAGCGAGTTTCTCGATTCGAAACAAAAATTAAATGACGCGGACATTCTCACGGTCATCCGGCTCGTGATGTCCACGCCGGAATATCAAGTCACCTGAATTATGAATAACGAAATAACTTTGCGAACGCGCCGTGAATTTTTGCGGACGACCGTGCTTGGCAGCGCGCTGTCGTGGACGTTGCCGGCCTTCCTCGCCAACACGCTGTCCGCGCTGCAAAGCGAGGCGGCGGATTCCGCCACACAAATCACCACCGGCAAGGATTCGACCATCCTCGTTGTGCTCCAGATGGCCGGCGGCAACGACGGGCTCAATACCGTCGTGCCGTATTCAAATGACTTTTATCACCGGGCGCGCCCGAAGATCGGTTTGTCGGCGGACAAAGTCATCAAACTGGACGGCGACATCGGCTTTCACGGCTCGCTGACCGGATTCAAGAATCTTTACGATGCCGGCAATCTCGCCGTCGTGCAAGGCGTCGGTTATCCGAATCCGAACCGCTCGCATTTCCGCTCCACCGAAATCTGGCAAACCGCCAGCGACTCGGAGACGATTGAAAAATACGGCTGGCTCGGCCGCTACTTCGACAACGCCTGTTCCGGCGCAGATCCGACCGTGGGCGTGACCATCGGTAGCCAGTTGCCGGAGGCGTTTTTTGCCAAGACGCCGAAGGGCATCTGTTTCAACAATCCGCAGAACTACCGGTTCATGGCCAGCGGGGCGACGGAGGAATCCTATAAAAAGTTGAACGAGCTGGAAATGTCCAGCCCGCTGCCGGACGGCGGCCCGACAATGGCACCCGAGGAAAATTCCGGCGGCAGTATCGCTTCACTTCCCGCCGGAATGCCGATGACAGGCGGTCGCGCGGTTGATTTTATTTCACGCACCGCGCTCGATGCGCAGTTGAGTTCAGAAAAAGTCCGTGACGTCGCCGCGCGCGTGCAAAATCAGGCCGTTTATCCCGGCTCGGTTCTGGGCAATTCGCTCAAGCTCGTCGCCAAGCTCATCGGCGGTGGTCTGCCGACGCGCGTTTATTACGTTTCGCAGGGCGGTTACGACACGCACACCAACCAGATCGGCACGCAGCAGCGGCTGTTGCAAGATCTGGGCGACTCGACGAAGGCGTTCGTGGACGACATGAAGGCGCAGGGCAATATGCAGCGCGTGCTGGTGATGACGTTCAGCGAATTCGGCCGGCGCGTGAATGAAAACGCCAACGGCGGCACCGATCACGGCGCAGCAGCACCGATCTTCGTCGTCGGCAACAAGGTGAAGGCCGGGTTGCTGGGCCGGTATCCGAGTCTGGCGCCGCAGGATTTGTATCAGGGCGACATCAAATACAACGTGGACTTCCGCAACGTCTATGCGAGCGTTTTGGAAAACTGGCTGAAGACCAAGAGCGCGCCGATTCTCGGAAAACAATTCGAGCCGCTACCGCTGGTTTGAGCACGCGGTAATTTAATTTGTAGGCCGGAAGTTATCCGGTTTGGGGATGATTTAATTTTCATTCGACCCACGGCGGAAGATTTGTTATCCTACAATCCTTATGTCATCCGACGATATCTTGTTAGAAGCGGAAGAAAAAATGATCAAGACCGAGCAGGTGATCGTGAACGAGCTCGCCGGCGTCCGCACCGGCAAGGCGTCCCCCTCGTTCATCGAGAACATCATGGTGGAAGTTTATGGCTCGCAGATGCGCATCCGCGAACTTGCCGGCATCTCCACGCCCGAGCCGCGCATGTTGGTCGTGCAGCCGTGGGACATCACCGGCATCCAGGCGATTGAGAAGGCCATCCAAAAGGCAAACCTCGGCCTCTCGCCGGTCGTGCAGGGGAAAATCATCCGCGTCGCGTTCCCGGAGTTGAGCGCCGAACGCCGCCAGGAATTCGTGAAAATCACCCATCGCATGGCCGAGGACGCGCGCGTGGCCGTGCGCCATCTGCGCCGTGACGCGATGGAGGCTTTGAAAAAAGCCGTCAAGGCGCACGAGACCAGCGAGGAGGACCAGGAAATAACCGAAAAGGAAATCCAGAAGCTGACCGACCAATACATCGCCAAGATTGACGCGCACCTCGCGCACAAGGAAAAGGAAATTTTGACGGTATAAAGGTGAGCGGCTGATTCTTTATTTCCCCAGTTCCGTCCGCAATTTCGCCGCGATTTCCTTCAGCGCATCCGGCACGACGCCGGTGCCGGCAATGACCGGCATGAAATTCGTGTCGCCGTTCCAGCGCGGCACGATGTGGATGTGCAGATGTTCCGCGATGC
>CAZIFP010000122.1:0-8294 GCA_964538105.1 uncultured Bifidobacteriaceae bacterium | reverse complement strand
TTTTCCATCGCCGCGCGGATTTTCGGCAGGTCGTTTTCGTGCAGCACCTCGTCGGCTTCAAGATAAAAAGCCCAGTCGCCGGTGCAGTTGAACAGCGCGATGGATTTCTGCTGGCCATAGACAAATCCGCCCACGCTGCAATCGCCGCGCATTTTTTCATTCCACGTCGTCGGGATGATGCGGATTTTCGGATCGCCGATGGCGCGCACCATTTTTTCCGTGTCGTCGTCGCACGGGCCGAGCGCGATGACAAACTCGTCCACCAGCGGCAAAATCGAGCGGATGGACGCGACAAACGGATAGCCGAGCTTCTGGCCGTTTCGAAGAAATGTGAATCCGCTGACTTTCATGTCGCGATGCTACCGCGCCGACAGGCAATCGCCGAACAATTTTTATCCGCGTCGCCGGCTCAAATCTCGAAGTCGGTCAGATGGCCTTTCACCACTTCCAGTATGGCCTGGTAACAATCGTCAACATTCTGGGCGATGGTGTTGATGTAATTTTCGCGTTCCGTCGGACGTGGCACATCGAACGGATAGTTGATCAACTGCTGGATTTGCCCCGCCAACGCCCGCTTGTAAATGCCCTTGGGGTCGCGCGCCATGCAGATGTCCAGCGGCGCGTGAATGTAAAACCACACCAGCTTCTCGCCCAGAATCTGCGTCACGAGGTCGCGCTGCTGGTGCTCCGGTGCCATCGTGGAAACCACCACATTCAACCCCTGATTGGCGAGCAGCTGGGCGATTTCCGCGATGCGCCGGTGGTTTTCGAGCCGCGCCTCCGGCTTGAAGCCGAGATCCGAACACAGCGTCGAGCGCATCTCGTCGCCGTCGAGATAGACCACGGGAATTTTCCGGTCCTGCAAACCGTCGCGCAGGCGGAGGGCCAGCGTAGTTTTACCGGCGCCGGAACGACCAAACAACCAGAAGACCCGCGTGATGTTTTTCATGAATTCGAGATAAATAAGATGGAAATTTAGCCGCCAGTTTAGCGCCGGGAGTTTTTCAAACAAGTGATTTTGCGGCCGAGACGGTCGTCAGCGATCAATCGCCGAACAATTTGTTCATCCGTTCGCGCGCCGCCGTCTCGCGGGCATTGATTTCGGATTTTGGCGTCCAGTTGCGGCGGACGAAGTCAAAAAACTCGCAAAAATTTCCGACGGCCTTTTCCAGCACCGGCTCCGCGCGGCGCTCACGGCATTGCTGAGCCACGCGCGGATCGTAGCTGGCGCAATTCAGGCAGACGCGCAAATCCGCGCGGCATTTCATGCAGACCTCGCCGCGGCCCGGCTGGCCGTCCAGCGTCCATGGTTCGCCACAGTTGTGGCAATGGCGGGTCAAATTCATTTACGATTTACGATTCACGATTTACGATTGCGTCCGGACAACGATACCCGCGTTAATCGTCAATCGTAAATCGAAAATTCACCGGATGAAAACCACCGAATCCACCCTGCGCAAAATCCTCAAGCCCGCCGTCATCGTCGGCGCGCTCGGTTATTTCGTGGATGTGTATGACCTGATCCTGTTCGCCATCGTGCGCGGCGCGAGTCTGAAAGACCTCGGCCTTTCCGGCGACCAGATTTTGGAGCGCGGCATTTTTCTGTTCAATTTTCAGATGGCCGGAATGCTTGTTGGCGGAATCGCCTTCGGCATTCTCGGCGACCGGCTGGGCCGCGTCGTTCTGCTTTTCGGCTCAATTTTTCTTTATTCCGTCGCCAACATCGCCAACGGCTTTGTCCATTCCATCGAGGCTTACGCCGTCTGGCGGTTCGTCGCCGGCTTCGGCCTTGCCGGCGAACTCGGCGGCGGCATCACGCTTGTTTCGGAAATTCTTTCCAAGGAAGCACGCGGCTACGGCACGATGATTGTTGCCACCATCGGCGTTTTTGGCGCGGTTGTCGGCGGGCTCGTCGCCGGCCTGGTTCACTGGCGCACGGCTTATTTCATCGGCGGCGGACTGGGCTTGCTGCTTTTGATTTTGCGGATGAGCGTCGCCGAATCCGGAATGTTCAAGCAACTGCGCACCGGCCCGGCGGTCGCACGAGGAAATTTTCTGTCACTGTTCACCAACTGGAATCGTTTCACAAAATATCTCCGCTGCATTTTGATCGGCGTGCCGTTGTGGTTTGTTATTGGAATTCTTGTGACGTTCTCGCCGGAAATCTCCAAAGCCCTGCAAATTCAGGGCGCGATTGACGCCGCCCACGCCGTCGCCTTTGCTTATACCGGCATCACGTTCGGCGGATTTGCCAGCGGCTTTTTCAGCCAGCAACTGCGGTCGCGCAAAAAAATTGTCTTCGCCTTCATCCTGTTCACGCTGGCGGCGATGGCTGCGTATTTTTTCTGCGCTGGATTCTCCTCCGCGACGTTTTATCTTGCCATCCTCTTTCTCGGTTTCGGCGTCGGCTACTGGGCGGTGTTCGTGACCATCGCCGCCGAGCAATTCGGCACGAACATCCGCGCGACCGTGGCGACCACCGTGCCGAATTTCATCCGCGGCTCCGTCGTGCCGCTGACGCTGGCCTTCAATTTTCTGAAATCGTATAAAATCGGCGGCACGCCGGTGGGTGTTGTGGTCAGCGCCGCCATCGTCGGGATG
This sequence comes from uncultured Bifidobacteriaceae bacterium, assembly GCA_964538105.1. Classification (GTDB taxonomy): domain Bacteria; phylum Verrucomicrobiota; class Verrucomicrobiia; order Limisphaerales; family UBA11358; genus UBA11358. Next base: position 5,693 of record CAZIFP010000122.1, on the reverse strand, counting down.
CTTTGCATTTTGACCGCGCTCTGGGCGTTGCGCGGCCTCGACGAAACGTATGGCAAAGACCTCGACTACACCGAGCCGGTCTGATGGCTTGCCAAAGAAAGTTTGTTTTGAAACCGGACACCGTGGATAATTTTGCCCGATGACGCCGCCAAAGAAGCCAAAACTGTTCACCATCGGGCTTCGTTGCGGGCGGCTGGCGAACCGGATGATCCTATTCGCAAATTTCGTCGCGCTCGCGGAGGAACAGGGTCATCGCCTCATCAACTTCACCTTTCATTCCTACTCCGAACTGTTTGAAGGCACGCGTGGAAACATTTACTGCCGCTATCCCCGGCCGGAACGCCGGAGCTGGATGGACATCATTCCCGGTGTCGCCGCCTTCCTGCGCAAGACGCGGATTCCGTATCAGCTCACCCGCGCCGTGGCCGCGCTGAACGAAAACTTCCCGGTTTTCGGCAACGCCGTCATGACGCTGCACGAATTGCCGGGAACAAAAATCACCCTGCTGGACGGCCCGGAATATCAGGAGAAAATCCGCCCCGCACGGATCGTTTTTGTGTATGGCTGGTGGCTGCGCACGCCGGACCTGGTGAAAAAACACGCCGACAAAATCCGCGCCTTTTTCAAGCCGGTGGAAAAATTGGAAACCGGCGCCCGCGACGCGATTGAACCGCTGCGGCGCGAAGCGGACATCGTCATCGGCGTCCACATCCGGCAGGGTGATTATCGCGGCTGGTTCGACGGTAAGTATTTTTTCGCGGCCGCGCGCTACGCCGCGTGGATGCACGAACTGGCCGCGCAGTTTCCCGGCCGCCGGGTCGCCTTTTTCGTTTGCAGCGACGAGCCGCGCAGCCTCGGCGAGTTTCCGGGCCTGACCGTCGGGCTGGGCACCGATTCGCCGATCAGCGACATTTACGCACTGGCCCGCTGCGATTATATTCTCGGCACCAAGAGCACATTTTCGCAATGGGCGTCGTTTTACGGCGAGAAGCCGCTGCTGCAGGTCTGTGGCACGGACGAGCCGGCGAAGCTGGAAAATTTTCGAGTCTCGTATCTGGATTGGGATTGAAATTGAGTTGCAGGTTGCAGGTTGAAAGTTACAGGATGAATTTGAGATGCGCGTTGGCGTAACTTGCAACCTGTAACTTTCAACATGAAACTAGGATTATTTGGCGGCTCGTTCGACCCGGTTCACCTCGGGCATCTGCTCGTCGCGCAGGCGGCGGTCGAGGAACTCGGCCTGGACAAATTGTTTTTCATCCCGGCGGCGCAATCACCGTTCAAGCCGGAAAATAAGCCGGCACCTGATGCCATCCGCGTGCAACTGCTTCGGCTCGCGCTCGCCGGCAAAACGAACTGCGAAATTGACGAACAGGAAATCCGGCGCGGCGGCGTCTCCTACACGGTGGACACGTTGCGCGATTACGCCAAAAAATTTCCGGGCGCGGAAATGTTTTATCTCATCGGCGCGGACAATGCCGCCAAACTGAACGAATGGCGCGAACCGGCAGAATTGGTAAAGCAGGCGGAATTCGTCGCTGTGCCGCGACCGGGCGGCGGGCCGGCGATTTTCCCGCCGTCGTTTCGCGGCCGGATGCTGAAAGGTTTTCCGTTCGACGTGTCTTCGTCGCAAATCCGTGCGCGAATCAAAGCCGGTTTGCCGGTTGAAAACTTGGTGCCGCCGTTCGTGGCCGACGCAATTCGCGCCGCCCGGCTTTACGTTTGAGAAACAGGTCGCGCGAAGAACGCGAAGGTGGCGAAGGAATTGAAAATTCTTTTGTTTTACCTTCGTTTTTCTTCGCGTCCTTCGCGCGACACAATTGTTTTTTTTATTTTCTCGGTGTCCATCGGCGCCCATCCGTGGTTAAATTATTTCCGTGTTACCGCACAAACAAATTGAACTGAAGCTGCAAGCCGCTGTCCGCGAAATTTTGCCGGACGCAGATGTGTCCGCCGTTCTTGTCCGGCCGTGTGATCCGAAATTTGGCGACTACCAGTCAAACGCGCTGATGTTGCTCGCCAAGCAGCGCAAACTCAATCCGCGCCAGCTCGCCACGGATGTCGTCGCGAAGCTGGACGTTTCCGTCATTTGCGAAAAAGTCGAAATCGCCGGCGCGGGCTTCCTGAATTTCCGGCTGAAAATCGCGGTGCTTACGCAAACGCTCCAATCCGCCGCGAGCGGCGAGCATTTGTTTTTCGATAAAGTAGTGGGACAGGCTTCCAGCCTGTCCAGTTCTTCGGGGGGAAATTCTAACACGACAGGCAAGATGCCTGTCCCACTACAAAATTCTGCCCGCACCGTGGTTATTGATTTCAGTTCGCCGAACGTCGCGAAGCCGATGCACGTCGGCCACATCCGTTCCACCGGCATTGGCGATGCGCTCCAGCGCTCGCTGCGGCTGCTCGGTCATCGCGTCATCAGCGACAACCACATCGGCGACTGGGGCACGCAGTTCGGAATGCTCATTGTTGGTTGGAAAGATTACATGGATGCTACCTCGAGAACACCGAAAGACATCGAGACCCTTGTGATGATATACAAAAATATCCAAGCAGAAATTAAAGCGCAGTTGGAACAGGTTGTTGAACGCAAAGAAACGCTAAAGCCTTATTCTGAATTGGAGAACAAAAGTCGCATGGAACTGGTTAAACTCCAGGCTGGTGATCCTGTAAACACGGCCATCTGGAAAGAAATGATCCGGCTTTCGCAAATCCAGTTCGACACGATTTATGCGCGGCTCGGCGTGAAGTTTGATCACGCGCTCGGCGAAAGTTTTTACAATCCGTGGCTCGGCGAAGTCGTCGCCGATTTGCTTGCGCGCGGCATCGCGCGCGAAAGCGAAGGCGCGGTGGGTGTGTTCAGCGACGGCTTGCTGCCGCCGAAGGAGGATCCGTTTCTCGTCAACCGCGACGGCGAGTGGATTGCCGATCCTGCGCTCGTGCGCAAGAGCGACGGCGGTTTCAACTACACGACCACCGACCTTGCGACCGTGGATTACCGGCTCAAAACCTGGTCGCCGGATGAAATCGTCTATGTCGTGGACGACCGGCAGTCCGGGCATTTCAAAAAATTGTTCCTCATTTTCGGCCGCTGGAAACCGGACGCGGCCAAGACCACGAAGCTCGTCCACGTCGGCTTCGGCAAAATTCTCGGCGACGACGGCAAGCCGTTCAAGACGCGCTCCGGCGACACCGTGAAGCTCGGCGATTTGCTGGACGAAGCCGAGGAGCGCGCGTTCAAGATTGTTTCCGAAAAAAACCTTGAGATGCCGGAAGCGCAGCGCAAGGAAATCGCCCGCGTCATCGGCCTCGGCGCGGTGAAATACGCCGACCTGCTGCCGAACCGGCAGAGCGACTACATTTTCAGTTGGGACAAAATGCTTGCACTGCAAGGCAACACAGCGCCGTATCTGCAATACGCCTACGCGCGCATCAAAAGCATTTTTCGGAAAGCCGAGGCCGGCGATTTCAAATCTGGCATTTCAAATTTCAAATTGGAAACCACAGAGGAATTCGCGCTGGCGAAGCATCTGCTCAACTTTGGCCTTACGCTCGAAGCCGTGGCCGAGGAATATCGTCCGAATTTCCTGTGCAATTACTTGTATGAGCTGGCGGGCAAGTTCACGAGCTTCTACGAAAACTGCCCGGTGCTGAAGGCTGACGATGCGGCGACGCGCGATTCCCGGCTGGCGTTGTGCGATTTGACGGCGCGCGTCTTGAAACAGGGTCTCGACGTGCTCGGCATCGAAGTCGTCGAGCAGATGTGATGATGGCTTGCTTTGTCGAAAGTTTTTTCATTAACACCCGGCTTTCAGCCGGGTGCGAACTCGCGGAGCCGGGAAAACCGTTTAAACGGTTTTCTTTCCTTCCCAATCATCTTCCACCGCGTTAAAACGCGGTGCTAACGAGAGATTTTCGACAAGGCAATTTGCGCCACCGAATCTGCGCCATTTCATTTTCAACTGTGCCATAGCGGCACGCATGGCACGGTTTTTTAATTGTCGCAACCGATTGAAATCGTCTAATTCCCCTTTGTTTTCCCGATTATTCAAAAGTTTCAACCGGCGGCACTGGACTTGCGTAAGAACTCAAAGCAGTTAAATAGAAAACCATTTTACAAAACATTTTTATGGCAAAAGTATTAGGTATTGATTTGGGCACCACGAACTCCTGCATGGCCGTCATGGACAGCGGCGAGCCGCTCGTGCTCGAAAACTCCGAGGGCAAGCGCACGACGCCGTCGGTCGTGGCGTTCACGAAATCCGGCGAGCGCGTGGTCGGCGATGCCGCCAAGCGCCAGGCCGTGACCAATTCGCGCAACACGATTTATTCCATCAAGCGTTTCATGGGACGCAAGTTCGACGAGGTCGGCGAAGAGATCAAGCGCATGCCTTACAAGGTGGTGAAGTCTGCCAATGGCGATTGCGCCGTCGAAGTGGAAGTGGACGGCAAGGCGAAGCAGTTCTCCCCGCAGGAAATTTCCGCGATGATTTTGTCCAAGCTCAAAGCCGATGCTGAAGCGCGTCTCGGCGAAAAAATTTCGCAGGCGGTCATCACCGTCCCCGCTTATTTCAACGACTCGCAACGTCAGGCTACGAAGGACGCGGGCAAAATCGCCGGCCTTGAAGTTCTCCGCATTATCAACGAGCCGACCGCCGCTTCGCTCGCTTACGGTCTCGACAAAAAGAAGGACGAAAAAATTGCGGTTTACGATTTGGGCGGTGGCACGTTTGATATTTCCGTGCTCGAAATCGGCGACGGCGTTTTTGAAGTGAAGGCCACAAACGGAGACACGCATCTCGGCGGCGACGACTGGGACAACGTGCTCATGGACTGGATTCTCGATGAATTCAAACGCGAGTATAACATGGATCTCCGCAAGCAGCCCGACGCGCTTCAGCGCATCAAGGAAGAGGCGGAAAAAGCCAAGATCGCGCTTTCCAGCTCGCAGACTTATGACATCAACCTGCCGTTCATCACGGCGGATGCGACCGGGCCGAAGCACATCCAAAAAACTTTGACCCGCGCGAAAATGGAGCAGCTCACGGACAAACTTTTTGAACGCACCATTGGGCCGGTGAAAGCCTGCTTGAAAGACGCGGGCATTGACGCCGCGAAAATTGACGAACTCGTGCTCGTCGGCGGCATGACCCGCATGCCGCGCGTGGTCGAGACCGCGCACACGCTGGTCAATAAACCGCCGCATCAAGGCGTGAATCCTGATGAAGTCGTCGCCATCGGCGCGGGCATTCAGGGCGGCGTGCTCAAGGGCGAAGTGAAGGACGTGCTCCTGCTCGACGTGACGCCGTTGTCGCTCGGCATCGAAACGCTCGGCGGCGTGTTCACGAAATTGATCGAACGCAACACCACGATTCCCGCGCGCAAATCGGAAATTTTCTCGACCGCGAGCGATAATCAGCCCGGCGTGGAGATTCATGTGCTCCAAGGCGAACGCCAGTTCTCGAAGGACAACAAGACCATCGGCCGGTTTAATCTCGCGGACATTCCGCCCGCGCCGCGCGGCGTGCCGCAGATCGAAGTGACCTTCGACATTGACGCCAACGGCATTTTGCACGTCGGCGCGAAGGACCTCGGCACGGGCAAGGAACAGAAGATTTCCATCACGGCCAGCAGCGGTCTCTCGAAGGACGAAGTCGAGAAGATGCGCAAGGACGCCGAGGCGCACGCGGACG
>CAZIFP010000121.1:0-8351 GCA_964538105.1 uncultured Bifidobacteriaceae bacterium | reverse complement strand
TTTTTCGCGCGGTGGAAAACGGCGTGCCGCTTGTGCGCTGCTGCAACAACGGCGTTTCCTGCTGGATAGATTCGCACGGCCAGGTGCGGCAGGTGTTCAAGGATGCGACCGGCGGCATTTACGGCGTCGGCGCGATGACGTTTGATCTGCCGCTGCCGGATAATAAACCCGCGCCGACTTTTTACAACTGCCACGGCGACTGGTTTGGGTGGAGTTGCGTCGCAATAACGGCTTTGATGTTTTTGCGAAAAATCTGGCGGAGAAAAATTACTTGAGCAGCGCCTCGGCGTGTTTTCTCGCAGCATCGGTTTGACCGCCCAACATCCGCGTCAGTTCGGTCACTCGCGATTTCTTGTCGAGCAGCGTAATCTCCGAAATCGTCCGGCCATCGCGGATTTGCTTGGTCACGACGTAATGCGCGTCCGCCGGCGCGGCCACCTGCGGCAGATGCGTGATGCACAGCACCTGCCGCTTCGCCGCAATCTGCTTCATCTTTTCGCCCACCGCGTTCGCCGTCTCGCCGCCGACGTTCGCGTCCACTTCGTCAAAAATGAGCACGGGAATTTCGTCTTCCGCCGCCAGCACGGTTTTGAGCGCCAGCATCACGCGCGCCATTTCACCGGACGAAGCGATGGCGCGCAACTGCTTGGCCGGTTCACCAGGATTTGGCGCGAATTGAAATTCGATGGAATCCAAACCCGACGCTGAAATTTCCATCAGCGAAATCGTCGCGTCAAACTTGCTCTGCTTGAAGCCCAAATCTTCAAGCTGCTTGCTGACAGCCTTGGCAAGCTGCGGAATCACTTTCTTGCGCGCGGCGGAAAGTTTTTTGCCTGCACTCGAAATTTCCGAGTCGAGTTTTTCCAGCGCGGAGTTGAGTCGCGCTAGTTCGGCGTCGCGGCTTTCGAGCGCCGACAATTCCTGTCTCGCCTCGTCGCCGAACGTCATGACTTCGGCCAGCGTCGCACCGTATTTACGCTTGAGCGAGTGAAGCAGATTCAACCGCTCTTCCAGTTCCGCCAGCCGCGCTGGATCAACATCCACTTTGTCGGCGTAACGCGAAAGCCCGGTTTGCAACTCGCGCAGGATCTCGCCCGCCTGCGCGTGCAGCGCGATAAGATCCGCCGCGCCAGAATCCACGCGCTGAAGTTCGGCCAGCACGCGGCCAATGAGACCGGCTTGTGTGAGCAGCGAGTTTTCATTTTCACTCAAACCGTCAAGCGCGGTCTGACTCAATTGCAGCAGCTTAGCCGCATTGCTGGCACGGTTGAATTCCTCCTCAACGGATTTGTCCTCATCCGGCTGCAGGCGCGCATCAGAAATTTCCTGAACTTGAAAGCGCAGCAGATCCAGTTGCTGCGCGTAAGTTTTTTCATCCACGATCAGCGTGGATTTTTCATTTTCCAAAACGGCGTGGCGGCGGACCAGTTCGCCAAACGCCTCGCGCTCCTGCTCCAATCCGCCGAACGCATCGAGAATCAAAAGCTGCTTCGCGGGATGGAGCAGCGACTGGTGGTCGTGCGGGCCGTGCATGTCCACGAGCCATTCGCCAATGGTGGCGAGAACATTCAAAGTCGTCGGCGAGCCGTTGATGAACTGGCGGTTGGTCCCGGCGGCGGTGAAGGTGCGCTTGAGGACGAGCTGGTTTTCTTCGCACGGTTCTAGGCCATTCTCATCCAGAAAGTTTTCCAGCGGCGCGCGAAGTTTTTTAACATCGAAGACAGCTTCGACCGAGCAGCTTTCTTCGCCGCTGCGGATGAGCGAGCGGTCGGCGCGTTCGCCGAGGACGAGGTTGAGCGCGCCGATGATGATGGATTTGCCCGCGCCGGTTTCGCCGGTGATGACATTGCAGCCGGGCTGAAGCTCCAGCGTGAGGTCGGTCACGAGGGCGAGGTTTTTGATGCGCAACGTCGTCAACATGGTTAGATTCGTGCGTGGTGATTCTGCGGCCAACGCCGGTTTCCGGCAAAAGTTTTTTGACAGAATTTACAGAATCCACCGAATTGGAAAAGATACTCGTGGTGACGCAGGATTATTTTATGAAGCCATTTTTGAAACCGGCGGTCTGGCACGGATTTAATTCTGAACCATTTTGTTAATTCTGTCCAATGTCCTTCTCCTTCACATTTCTCGGCTCCGGCACGTCGCAGGGCGTGCCGCTAATCGGCAAAGAATATCCGCCAGAATTTCTGGCGAACCCGAAGAACTGGCGCACGCGGCCCTCGATTTTTGTCGAAACGGAAAAAGTGAAGCTGGTTGTGGACACGACGCCGGAGTTTCGCATCCAGTGCCTGCGCGAAAAAATCAACTGGCTCGATGCCGTGCTGGTCACGCACGCGCACGCCGACCACATCATGGGCATGGACGACTGCCGGCGGTTTTGCGATTTGCGCGGCGACACGACGCTGCCGGTTTACGCGAGCGAGGCGACGATGGCGCATCTGCGGCGCGTGTTCATTTATGCGTTTCACCAAGGCCCGTGGCCGAAAGGCTATTTCAAACCGGAGGAACGCGTCATCAACGGCCCGTTTGAAATCGGCGATTTGAAAATCACGCCGCTGGATCTGCCGCATGGCCGGATGACGACGACCGGTTTTCTGTTCGAGCAAGCCGGACGCAAGCGGCTGGCGTATTTGAGCGACTGCAAGGAAATTCCCGAACCGGCGCTGGAAAATATCCGGGGCGTGGAAATCGCGGTGCTGGATGCGTTGCGTCCCAAGCCGCATCCGACGCACATGTGCCTCGACGAGGCGCTCACGGCGGCGCGGCGCATCGGCGCGGGGAGAACTTTTTTCACGCATCTCACGCATGATTACGACCACGACCAGGCGCAGGCCGAACTGCCACCGGGCGTGACGCTCGCGTGGGATGGCTTGAAAGTTCAAAGCGATTCGCGAACTTGAGCGGATGGCGTGTGATGATTTCTGTGGACACGACGGGCGGACGGCATCGGAGTAACATCAAGAGCAATGAAACCAATTTTTCCCATCGGGCTGTTTTTTCTGGCAATGCAACTGTCGGTTCTTCCTTCAGCCGCCCAAGCCGGCACGAATGCCGATGTGTTCACCCCGGAAAACCCTCCGGGTCTTCAACCGATCACGAGCCACCACACGCCGGCGTATCGCGCGGCCAAAGATTTTTTGCGCGGTGCCAATCTGGGCGATTATCTCGAAGCGCTGCCGGAACATTTCGGCAAGGGCGTGACGGTGAGCACGAACGACATCGCGCAAATGAAGCGCGAGGGTTTTGATCATGTGCGCGTGCCGATTGGCTGGCATCACTATGCCGGGCCGGCACCGGATTTTGCGCTGTCGCCGGAGATTTTTGGCCGCGTGGACTTCATCGTCACCAACGCTTTGAACGACGGACTGGCTGTGATGATCAACATTCATCATTTCAACGAACTCGACAAGGATCCGGCGGCCGGCACGGATGAATTTCTTGTCATCTGGAAGCAGATCGCGGCGCATTACAAACATTTTCCGAGGAAGCTGGCCTTTGAACTCGACAACGAGCCGCATGAAAACGCGACGACGGCGTTGATGAATCCGATTTATGCGCGCGCCATCGCGGAGATTCGCGAGACGAATCCGAAGCGGACGATTTTTGTCGAGCCGGGCGGCTGGGGCAGCATCGGCGAGCTGAAAAATCTCGTGCTGCCGCCGGACAACAACGTCATTATTTCCGTGCATTGCTACGAGCCGTTCCATTTCACGCATCAGGGCGCGGGCTGGACCACGGCGGACGTGAAACAGACCGGCGTCATTTTTCCAGGTCCGCCGCCGCAGCCGCTCGTGCCCGACCCGAAACTGGATTTGAAGCCGTGGGTGCTGGAATGGATTCAAAAATACAACACGCTGCCGACGGCGCAAAATCCGAGCAGCCCGCTGGCATTCACGGACAAGTTGAAATACGTCCGTGCGTGGTCGGATTATTACGGACGTCCGGTTCATCTCGGCGAATTCGGCGCCTACACCAAGGCCGACCAGCAGTCGCGCGCGAATTTTTACGCCGCGTTCCGGCGCGAGGCCGAACAGGAGAAAATTGGCTGGGCCATGTGGGACTGGAGCGCCAATTTCCGTTATTGGGACGAGAAAAACAATCGTCCGCTGTCCGGCATGCACGAGGCACTGTTCGGCAAATAGCATTGAACCGGGCAACCGGCATGTGGTCTAATTCACCGCATGAATTGTTTTGGAACGCGGGTGATCCTGTGTTTGCTGGCCGCCGCGCCTTTGCTGGCCCGCGCCGGCGGGGATGAGGTGGTGGTGGTTTATAATTCGCGCGTTCCGGAATCCAAAACTGTCGCGGAGCATTACGCGCAGATGCGCCAGGTTCCGGCGAAGCAAATCTACGGTTTCGAGCTGACGACGAACGAGGAGATGTCGCGCGCTGAATTTCGCGACAAGCTCCAAATGCCGCTGGCCAAAAAACTGGAGGCCGGCGGCCTCTGGAAACTGGACATGACTTTCTATCGCGGGACGAACAATCAGCCGGACCGGGCCATTCGCAAGGTGATCGCCTCAAAAATCCGCTACGCGGTTTTGTGCTACGGCGTGCCGCTGAAAATCAGCGAGGATCCGAGCATTCATGAACCCATCGCCGAAAAAACACGGCCGGAATTGCGCCGCAACCAGGCCGCTGTGGATTCCGAACTGACCTGGCTGCCGCTGTCGCAGATGGAATTCCCGCTGACCGGCGTAGTTCCCAACTGGCTTTATGGCGCAACGAACGCCGCCATGTTCAACCCGACCAACGGTTTTCTGGTGGTCGCGCGGCTCGACGGGCCGACGGCGGAAATTGCGAACGGGCTGGTGGACAAAGCTCTTCAGGCCGAGCGCGACGGCTTGTGGGGCCGGGCCTATTTTGATGCACGCGGACTGGATAAAACCAACGACTACTATTTGGGCGACCAATGGATTCTCGCCGCCGCGCAGATCAGCCGCGAACTGGGATTTGAAACGACGTTGGACGACAAGCCGGAAACTTTTCCCGCCAGTTTTCCCATGAGCCAGATAGCGATTTACTGCGGCTGGTATGATTCCGATGTTTCCGGCCCGTTCACCCTGCCAAAAGTCGAGTTCATGCCCGGCGCGTTTGCCTATCACCTGCATTCTTACAGCGCATTCACCATCCGCAGCACCACCCGCTGCTGGTGCGGCCCGCTGCTCGCAAAGGGCGCGACCTGCACCATGGGCTGCGTGAATGAACCCTATCTCGGAGCCACGCCCAACGTCGCGGTGTTTTTGCAGACCTTCGGCGGCGGCTACACCTTCGGCGAGGCGGCTTGGGCGGCGCAACCGGTCGTGTCCTGGCAAACCACCGTCATCGGCGACCCGCTTTACCGGCCGTTTGGAAAATCGCCGCAAAAGCTGCACGAGGATCTTTTGCGCGCACACAATCCGCTCGATGAATGGTCCTACCTGCGCCTCGTAGATTTGGGCCTCGTCCACGGCGCGCGCCTGACCGAAATATCGGGGATTCTTGAGAATCTCGACGCGGCCACCAACAGCGCCGTGCTCACCGAAAAGCTGGCCGACCTTTACGACGCGCAGGGAAAACCGTCCTCGGCGATTCTGACCTGGCAGAATGCACTGAAATTAAATCCGTCACCGCAACAACGCATCCAGCTCCGGCTCACGCTCGGCGACAAGCTCCAGGCGGCGGATCGCAACCCCGAGGCGGTGGAAAATTATCAGCAGCTCCTCGCCGAAGCGCCGGATTATCCGGGCCGGGATTTCATTGTGAACACGCTGGCCGCGCTCAAGCTGAAAATCACCGGCACCAACACGCCCGCGAAATAGCTTTTTCCTTTTGCATTATTAATTTTTAATTCAGCCATGGCCGAATTTTTCGACACGCACGCGCACCTCGATTATTCCGATTACACGCCGGACCTGCCGGAAGTTGTCGCCCGCGCGCAGGCCGCCGGCATCACCAAGATCATTTCCATCGGCACGAGCCTCGAAAGCAGCGAACGCGCCGTCCGGCTCGCCGAAAAATTTCCGAATGTTTATGCCGCTGTCGGCTGGCATCCGACCGAGGCATTGAGCGCGCCGGACGATTTGCGCCCTGCCCTGCGCAAGCTGGCCGGCCATCCAAAAGTCGTCGCCATCGGCGAAATTGGTTTGGATTATCACCACCTGCCAAGTGAAAGATCGGAGTTCACCGCCGCCGATGACGCGCGCTACAAGGAAAAACAGGCGGAGATTTTCCGGCAGCAGATGGAAGTCGCCGCCGAATTCGGCTTGAACTGCATCATCCATCAGCGCGCCGCATGGGACGACACCATTGCGCAGATGAAACCTTTCGTCGGCAAAACACGCGGCGTGTTTCATTGCTTCGGCGAGACCGTCGAGCGGATGCAGCAGGTTTTTGCGATCGGCTCGCTGGTCAGCTTCACCGGCATCGTCACGTTCAAGAACGCGCAAAACGTCCGCGCCGCCGTCGCCGCCGCGCCGCTTGGCAAGTTTATGCTGGAGACTGATTGCCCTTATCTCGCGCCGGTGCCGTATCGCGGCAAGCGCTGTGAACCGGCCTATGTGAAGGAAATCTCCGGAACCGTCGCGCAGATGAAAAATTGTTCGCTCGATGATTTAAGCGCGGCGACTTGCCGAACTGCGGCGGAATTCTTCCGCAAGCTTTGATCTGACAGGCCAATTATTGGATCGGCGGTGGTTCGGCGGGAGGCAGGCCGGGAAGGCGATTGGCGGCCATTTTCTTCATTATTTCCGTCCGCATCATGGTTTGCACATTGTCGTAGCGCGAGTAGCCGGCTGGCGGCTCAAACAGGTTCGCCGCCGGCTTGGTGAGGGACACGTCCGCAAACGTCATGGTGACATCGGCCTCCGGCCCGCCGCGGAAAATCTTCATCGGAAAATTTTTCAAATCCGTGGCGTTCCAGACGGTGAATTCATTCGTCGCGCCCCTGGCATCAATGACGAAGACTTTATTTTTCACGCAGGGATGGCCGGAGACGGTTTCCCTGTCCAATTCAGTCGTCGTGACCTTGAAATTTAAATTCGTCGCCGCCGCCGCCGCCGGCATGGGATTATCCACATAACTTTGCAGTCCCGGATAAATCAAAAGCACCGACTTTTTTACCGGAAGCGAAATGGTGATCATTACGTCAAGGCCCATGGATTTCATCTGGTCGGCGGCACCCGTCGGCAGCTTTAGTCCGGTGGCCGTGGCCAGGTTCATTTCCATGCGCGCCTGGCCGGAATCATAAGAAATTTTCCCCGGCATGGTGATCAGGTCGCCAGATTTCGGCTTGATCTGGGATTCGAGCGTGGCGGTGAACGCTGAGTTGTCGCCGAACAGCTTGGTCATTGCGCTGTCAAATCCGGCTCCGCCGGGCGTCGGGCCGGGTTGCGCAAAAACCGGCGACAATCCGAGACAGAGTGTCGCCGCAGTCAGGAGGGGGAAATATTTTTTCATGTTGAATTGATTGCTGCAGCGACTGAAATGGGCGAAATCTTTCTTCATGTCCAGAAAAAAGGAATTTGTTTCGCGCCGAAAACCGGCTTGTGCTACAAATGGATTATGAGTTCTGCGCCTGACAAAAGCGCCGCCAAAGCCTGCCTCGCGCGTTCGGTCGCCGACACGCTGGCCGAGGAGCCGTCGCTGGAGGCGGTGACCTTCGATGTCGCGCAGAATAAAATCTCCGTCGCCACGCTCGGCCGCACCGATGTCGAGAAGCTGACCCGGCGTCTCACGCAAAAAATCCAGACCGCGCAAAATTCCGGTGAGGGTTCCGCCTGTTCGCTGTTGATCGGCAAAGGGGATTGTGTCAGTTGCGATACGCCGTTATCCGAGGCCGAACGCCAGCGCGTCACCATCCAGCACAGCGGTGCAGTCACGACCATCGCGCGCGTTACTTGTCCGACCGCGCCGCACTTCTGGCGCTGGCGCGACATTCCCTTTCCAAAAATCGCGCCCCGCGAAATGGAAATTCCCGACGACGATCACCACATCAACGAGTGGAAGTGGCAGATGGTGCTCGCCGTCGCGTGCGGCGTGCTCGGTCTGCTCGCGGCGTTTGGATTTCCTACGTGGCGGTTGCCGCTGTTTGTCTTGAGCTATCTGGCCGGCGCGTTTTTTGCCGTCGAGGAGGTTTGGGAACGGCTTCAGAAACGCATCCTCGACGTGCATTTTCTCATGCTCGCCGTAGCGGTGGGCGCGGCGTGCATCGGCGCGTGGCCGGAAGGCGCGACATTGCTGTTCCTCTTTTCTTTTTCCGGCGCGCTGGAACATTACGCCTTTGGCCGGACGCAAAAGGAAATCCGTTCGCTCTTCCGTGACGCCCCGAAAACGGCAACCGCGATTGATGCGCATGGAAATGAAACCGA
>CAZIFP010000120.1:0-8389 GCA_964538105.1 uncultured Bifidobacteriaceae bacterium | reverse complement strand
CCGACGAACGCCACCGGCCAGTTCAACATCGGCGACGAGCGCCCGCCGCAGGAAGTCGCGGAGCGGATCCGCCGGCTCGGCTACGAGCCGGTGTGGAAGGATTGGGACGCGGCGCTGACGATGTGAAATTCCGTTTATGGACAAACCGAAAATCAAGCTTTCGCCCGAAGATTCCGGGAAGCCGAAAATTCGTTTGTCATCCGAACCGGAAGCCGGCGGCGGGCATACGGTCAGGATTCATCGCAGCCACGATTCCGCGAAAAACTGGTTGCGTGAGCTGGTCAAAATTCTCGCCGTGCTGGCCGTCGCGGCGGCGGTCTTTTACCGCTATGTGCTGGTGCCGGAAGAAAGACCGGCCGGCAACCGGGCCGCGCTGGCGATGTGCGGCTGGGAGTTGTCGGCGTGGAAATTGTATCAGCCGGACCGCCCGCGCTTCAATTTCCACGAGCTTACCGACGACCAGAAGCGCCGGGTGATCATTTACGGGATGAACCAGGATCTTTTGATCCGCACCAACTTCCTCTGGAGCGCGGCCACGAACCGGGAAATCGTCATCATCTGCCAGCGGCGGTATGACAATGTGCCCACGCCGGCACCGTGGAACCTGTTCCATAATACGCCCGCGCACGCGGTCGGCTATTCGGACGGGACGACGGGACTGATCTCACCGGAGGAGTTCGACAGCCTGTTTGTTTATGGTCTTACCTCGGTGTGGAGCCTGGCCACCAATGCCGATGCCAGTTTCAAAATTTTCAAGCAATGAAACCGCAGGTGACCGCCAATGGAAAAATGATTGAGGCGAAGCTGCCCTGTTCCATCGAGGAATTTCTGGTCGCGCAAAAACTGCTGCCGCGCAGCGTCGTGGTGGAGCACAACGGCGAGGCTGTGGCACCGTCGGAATTTTCCAGCCGCACGCTCAACGCGGGCGACCGGCTGGAGATCGTCAAGATTGTCGCCGGCGGGTGAGCGGCGGCGACGGAAAACCAGCGGCAATTATTTCTTCGCCGCCGCGATGGATTGCGGCGTGATGCCGTATTTCCGCAGGACCGTCTGCTGAAATTCCGGATGCGCCTGGCCGTAGGCGACAAGCTGCTGCACAAAATTCTGGATGAGCGGCCGGGTCTGGTTGAAGCCCTGAATGACCTGCGCGGCCTGCGGCTTGATGGCGGCGATGTCCCGGCGCGTGAGGCTCGCCTGCCGGTAGAGAAACACCGTGAGCGTGCCGCTGACGATGATCAGCGCGAGCAGCAGCGTGAACGTCTGGCGGCGCAGCGCATCAATCTGCTGCGAAAGTTCGGCGTTCGTGGAAGACTCGTTCGTTGGGGATTCGTTCATGGCGGTGAAAAGTTGAAATTAACGGGCGGCCGGTTTGGCCTGGACGGCTTGCAGGATCTTGGCGAGTTCCAGGCTGGGATTTTTCTGGTTGTAGGCGGCCACGTCGGCAGCCAGCGCCTGCGCCTGCAGGATGCTGTTGTTGGCAAAGGTCGCCTGGACGCTCAACTGCCGGAATTCGCGCGTGAGGAAAATGGTCTGCAGCGCGAAAATCACGCCGGCCACGGCCAGCACGCCCAGCACAAAAGTCAGGATGGCATTGGTGGTGTCACATTTCATATTTCCGGCGAATTTAGCGGAACGGCGGCGAATGTCCACTGTGTTTTTGCGTTTGTTCAGTTGAAGTCAGGCGGGGCTTCGGCTACGTTCTTTCGACTATGACGTTGACGGAAAAAATTCTTGCACGCGCCGCCGGCAAAACTTCGGTCCAGGCCGGCGACAACATCTGGGTGAACGCGGACGTGCTCATGACGCACGATGTCTGCGGACCGGGCACCATCGGCGTGTTTAAACGCGAATTCGGCCAAGCCGCGAAAGTCTGGGACAAAAACAAGATCGTCATCATCCCCGACCATTATATTTTCACCGCCGACTCGAAATCCAACCGCAACGTGGACATCCTCCGCGATTTTTCACGCGAGCAGGCCATTGAATATTTTTACGACGTGATTGACGACTCAAACGGACATTGGGTTTTTGACGCGGCGAAAGGAAATATGAAACGCCAATACGGCTCGCGCTACGCGGGCGTCTGCCACACGGCGCTGCCGGCCAAGGGCCACACGCGGCCCGGCGAAATTCTTTTCGGCACCGACTCGCACACCTGCATGGCGGGCGCGTTCAACCAGTTCGCCACCGGCATCGGCAACACGGACGCGGGCTTCGTGATGGGCACCGGCAAATTGCTCATCAAAGTTCCCGAAACGATGCACTTCCGGCTCGAAGGCAAGCTCCAGCCCGGCGTCATGGCGAAGGACATCATTTTGCATTGCATCGGCGAAATCGGTTTCGACGGCGCAACGTATCGCGCGATGCAATTCGACGGCGAAGGCGCGTTGAACCTTTCGATTGATGACCGCATGACCATCGCGAACATGGCCATCGAAGCGGGCGGCAAGAACGCGATGTTTGAATTTGATTCGCGCACGGCCGAATACGTGGATGCGCGTGTGAAGTTGAACGGAACGAAATCCACCTACATGCCGGTCGAGCGTGACAAAAATGAGAAGTTCGTTTACGAACTCGTCGTGGATTTGAGCAAGCTTGAACCGACGGTGGCGTGTCATCCCGATCCGGGCCAGCGCAAAAAAGCGAAGGACATGGACATGAAATTGGACCGCGCCTACGTCGGTTCCTGCACCGGCGGCAAGACAAGCGACTTTGTGGAATTTGCCCGCGTGCTGCGCGGCAAAAAAGTTGTGATTGATACTTTCGGCGTGCCCGCGACGCCGGACATTGTCAACGACTTGCAATCCACTTATTGGGGCAACTCGACCATCTGGCAGATTCTCGTGGACGCCGGCGTGCAGATGACCGAGAACGCCGGCTGCGCCGCGTGCCTCGGCGGCCCGGTGGACACGTTTGGCCGCATCAACAAGTCCGGCATCAAGTGCATCAGCGCGACGAACCGCAATTTCCCCGGCCGCATGGGCGACAAGGAATCACAGGTGTTTCTCGCGTCGCCGATGACGGTGGCGGCGAGCGCGCTGACCGGCAAAGTCACCGACCCGCGCGGGTATTTGGGGAATTGAGCAAATGAAATTATGGCCAGCGCAACTTACGCCGAAGTTTCCTGGGAACGCATGAGCAATGCCGTGGAAAATGTCCGGCGGCGGTTGCTGCGTGCGGCTAGTGCTTTGGACGACGCGTGCGTTCCTTACGCCGTCGCGGGCGGCAACGCCGTGGCTGCGTGGGTTTCGCGCGTGGACGAAGCGGCGGTGCGAAACACGCAGGACGTGGACATTGTTTTGCGCCGCGCCGATCTCCCCGCCGCTCGCAAGGCTTTGGAGCAGGCCGGTTTTGTTTACCGTCACGTTGCGAGCATTGATATGTTTCTCGACGGACCGGCCGCGAAGGCGCGAGACGCGGTTCACATTGTTTTTGCCGCCGAAAAAGTTCGCGCGGATTACGCCGCGCCCGTGCCGGACGTTTCCGAATCCGAAGAAACGAAAACTTTCCGCCTGCTGTCACTTGACGCGCTGGTGCGGATGAAACTCACCTCGTTCCGCGACAAAGACCGCGTGCATTTGCGTGACTTGTTGGACGTGGGCTTGGTGGATGCAGGCTGGCTGGATAAAGTTCCGTCAAGTTTAAAACCGCGCTTGCAGGAATTGCTGGACAACCCGGAAGGTTGAATCACTTCGCCAGTTCCGCCCCCGGCAGATAGACCGTGAAGGTCGTGCCTTCGCCGGGCTTCGTGTGGCAGTGCAGCGCGCCGTTGCCCTCCCGGATGAGCCGCTGGACGATGTTGAGTCCCAGCCCGGTGCCTTCGCGCGGGCCTTTGGTGGTGAAGTAGGGCTGGAAAATTTTCGGCAGCACCTCCGCCGGGATGCCGGGGCCGGTGTCGCGCACAAAAAATTTCACCAGCGGCGCGGTGTTCTCCATGCACTCGATGTTCAGCAGCCGGTCGTTCGGGCCGTCCTTGAACGCCGTCAAATCCAGCGGCGCGCGCAGCACCTCGCCGCCGACCTCCACGCGGTGCGGCTGCGGCGTGCATTGCAGCGCGTTGACAGCCAGGTTCCGCAAAATCTGGATCACTTCCGTGCCGTTGACCTTAACGCCGATGTTCTCGCCGAACGGCGTGAGGCTGAATTCGTTTTCCTGCACGCTCGGATGCGAGCGCAGGAGCGGCTCCAGATCCTTGAGCAACTGGCTGACGCTCGTGCGCGGCGTGCCCGGGCCGGACGATTTGTTCCGCATGCTGTCGAGGTAACGCCGCGAAATCTCGATGCAGCTCGAAGTCTGCCGCGTGACAATCTCCATCTTCTGCTTGATGAACTCCAGATCCTCGACCTCCAGCCGCGCGGACCGGTTCAGCCGCTGGTTGAGCAACTGCACGAAGCCGGAGATGATCGTGAGCGGGTTGTTGATGTCGTGGAAAATGTGCGCGTAAATGTCGCCGCGGTCCTTGGCGATCTTTTCCGCGACGCGCTGCGCGTGCAATTCGGCGAACAGCTCCTCGATTTTTTCCGCACTGCTGTTGATTTCGCTTTCGAGCGTGCGGCGCTGCATCGCCTTGCCGACGGCGGAGCGCATGGTCGCAAGGTCGAACGGCTTGTTGAGATAGTCGCACGCGCGGAGCTGCAACGCCCGGCGGATCGTGTCGGTCGTCTCAAACGCCGTCATCATGATCGCCTCCATGTCCGGCTTCACATACTTGAGGCGCTCCAAAACATCAATGCCCGACATGCCGCCCAGCCGGATGTCCAGCACCGCCACGTCAATCTCGTTGTTCTGCGCCAGCTCGATGGCCGTCGGCCCGTCCTCGGCCATGAGCAGTTCATATTCGTCCTTGAAAATCTGGCGCAACGACTGGCGCGGCCCGTCCTCGTCGTCTACGATCAGCAGCGTGCCGCGGCGTTTTGGCACGGGTTCGGTTTCAGGAAATTCTTCAGCCATGTTGGAACCCAAACTATCCTAAAAGTTTTCGCCCTCAAGAACAAAGCGCGTTATGCCCGCACCAGCCGCTGCCGTAACAATTCCAGCGCCTGCTGCGCCGTCAACTGCTTGAACGCCTCGCGTTCATACAGATTCAATTTGCGCTCGACCACCGTGCCGAACGCGCCGGCCAGCGCAATAAAAACCGTGCCAACGGGTTTTTCCACCGAACCGCCGGCCGGGCCGGCAATGCCCGTGACGGCGAGCGCGAAATCCGCGCCAAATTTCTCCCGCGCACCCTCGGCCATTTCGCGCGCCACGGCTTCGCTCACAGCACCGTGCTGTTTCAGAGTTTCCGCGCGGACGCCGAGAAGCTTTTCCTTCACGTCATTTGCGTAGCTCACCACGCCGCCGAGAAAAACGACCGAGGCGCCCGGCACATTCGTCACGCGGTTCGCGATGCCGCCGCCGGTGCAGGATTCCGCCAGCGCCAATGTTTTTTTCTTTACTGTCAAAAGCCGGACGACGACCTGCTCGATTTCCTCGTCGTCGAAACCGTAAATGTTCGCGCCGAAAATCTGCTGCACGACCGTTTCGCCGGCGCACACCATTTTTTCCGCGTCCGCACCGCGCGCCGTCAGCCGCACGTCCACCTGGCCGACCCGCGCGCAATAACCGACTTCAAGACCGGTGGCGACGAGCGCCGCCAGCGGCGGCTGGATTTTTTCCTGAACGGCGGATTCGCCGACGCCACCGGTGCGCAACGTCCGGCACACGAACGGAGCTTCAAGCGGAAACTCGCGCCGTAAAATCGGCACGACGGCATCGTCAAACATCGGCCGCAGTTCGCGCGGCGGGCCGGGCAGCATCACCAGCCATTGAGGATTTCGGATTTTTGATTCCGGATTTTCGAATTGAAATTTTGCGGTTGCAAGAATTTGGATCGCCAAGCCCGGCGCGGTGCCGTTCGGATTTGGCAAAACGACGGCGCCTTCCGGCACCATCGCCTGCACGTCGTTGTTCGCGGGCATTGGACGCTGGCGCGCGGCAAAATAATTTTTGATGTGTGCAAAAACCGCTTCGTCCCGCACCAGTTTTTTCCCGAGCAATTGCGCGATCAAGTCACGCGTGATGTCGTCGGAAGTCGGGCCGAGACCGCCGGTGACGATGATCAGATCCGCGCGCGCCAGAGCTTCGCGAACGGCCTGCTGGATGTCGTGCGCCGTGTCCGGCACGGCAATTTGCCGCGCGACGACGTGGCCGAGGTCGGCGAGCCGGCGGCAAATCCACTGCTGGTGCGTGTTCAGCACGCGGCCCAGCAGCAGTTCGCTGCCGGTGTTGATGAGTTCAATTTCCACGCGCTGAAGTTAAGCCGCGTCGAGGACGCCCGGCAACAGATGTTTTACTGCGTCTGCTTGGGCTTTTTGATTTTGGCCTTGAACTCCCCCACGACGTAGCTTTTGGCGTCGTCCGGCGCGCAGAAATAAATTTTCCCTGGCACATGATCGCCGTCGGGCTGCCCGAATTCGATCCGCAAGGCATAGCCGGCGGTCAGCGATTGCTTGGCTTCCTTTCCTTGTGAGTCCTTCCAGCGCAGGTTGACCTGCGGCGCACCGGCCGAGTTGGTATCATAAACCACCGTCTTCCCGAAGAGGCTTTCAATCGGATTGGGCCGGAGATAAATGGTGACGCCGGCCTCCGGCGGCAAATCCGCCGTGCGGATGGTCAAACCGTCTTGATTCAAAGTCATCCGTTCGGCCGTGAAAATTTTACCATGCACCTTCCCGGCAACAGGCACGTCAGGAATACCAACCGCGCCCAAATTCAACGTCCAAAGATTCGAGCTGTCCGGCAGCGGCAGATTTGTCTGGGCCGGGGATGAAGCCGCGCTCCCGTTTTGCGGTGCCTCCAATGTCACCTGGTCGAACTGGGCCTGGGACAAAATTCCGGCGTGATGCGCGCAGACAAAGAGGCCGATTTGCACTTTCGGTGACATGCTGATGGTCTGCGGCACGCCGAGCTGCGCCCAGTCGTCCCCGGCATTCAACTTGAAATACATGGTAAAACTGTTGCCGTTCCGCACGATTTTCACCCACTTGGGAAAGCCCGTGCCGCCCACCAACGCCGAGGCCGCAGCCTCCGCGCCCGTGGCCGTGCGCCAGATGGACTGCGCCTGGCCGTCGGCGCGCAGGCTGGCCAGGGCGAATACCGAGCTGGCGTTGGTGGATTCCCGGATCATCACGCCGCCCTTGGCCCACTCGTCTGTGTTTTGCAAATTCAGGATTTCGGCTGTGAGCGAGCCGTCGCCGTTCAGCGGCTGAAAGACATAATAAAAACCGTCGGCCGTGTGCCAGATGTCCGCGCCGGAACCGCTGATGGTAAACACACCGCCGGCCTGGCTGACCGACCCGGCGGCACCGACGGCGCCGATGTCGCCCGACTGCCAAGCCGATGCTGCCACCGAAGCTGCCACTGGCGTGTGCCACCGACTTTTTTCGCCGGAATGTTGCTGGTTGAAAAAAACATAACCCGCACCCGCCGCCGCTGCCAGAATGAAGATGACAGTAACGATGGCCGCAACGGGCGATTTCTTTTCCAGCGAAATAATGCCGCCCTCGTTAATCGGCAGGGAATATTTTTTCTCCGACACTTTCGAGCCAGTGAGGATGAATTTCTGCTCGTCGGACGAGGGCGCCTGCGGCACGGTGATTTTCTGGAAGCACGTCGGGCATTCCATCACCGAACCGCTCTGCGACGAATCGCACATCATGTGCTGGCCGCAGACTGGGCAGGCATATTTGAACTCGCTCATGCTGTGGCCAAAACATTTCACATTCGCGCGATGCTGGCAACGCGGTTTTTCAGCAATCTTCGGATTGATTTCGCCAGACCCTGTGGAAAATGCCTTTGCGTCCTCGCATCTTTGCGTTAAAAACAAGCCGACTTATGAAGAACAAATCTCCCGTTTCCCGCAGCGGCCGTTTCGCCGCCCGTCCCGCCGCCGCCGTCGCGCAATTCACCGAATCAATCTCCTTCGACTGGCGGCTGTGGCGGCACGACATCCTCGGCTCGATGGCGCACGCCGAGATGCTCAACAAAATCAGCGTGCTGAAGAAAAACGAACTGCATGCCATCGTTCGCGGCCTCGACACCATCGGCAAAGAAATCAAGGCCGGCAAATTCAAGTGGAAGCCCGAGCTCGAAGACGTCCACATGAACATCGAGGCCGAACTGACCAAACGCGTTCCCGCCGGCGCAAAATTGCACACCGCCCGCTCGCGCAACGATCAGGTCGCGCTCGACGTGCGGATGTGGCTTCGCGACGAAATCACTTTGCTGCTCGGCGAAATCGCCAACTTACAGCGCGCCCTCGTCTCGCTCGGCGAGAAAAATTCCGACGTGCTGATCCCCGGCTACACGCATCTGCAACGCGCGCAGCCCGTTTATCTCGCGCACCATC
>CAZIFP010000119.1:0-8559 GCA_964538105.1 uncultured Bifidobacteriaceae bacterium | reverse complement strand
TCTTTTTGAGGACGCGGGCGAGTTGCACGCAGCGCGGGCGCAGGTAGTCAATGTATGCCCTGGTGTTCTCGTGGCGGTCTTCAAAGGCGCGCTTCTCCTTGGTCTCGCCCCAAAAGACTTCGTAGTTGCGGTTGGAGTTGAAGGGCGGGTCAATGTAAATCAAATCCACGCAGGCGTCGGGCAGCTTGGCGAGCTGTTCCAGATTGTCGCCGCAATAAACGACGCGGGTGTCGAGGAGGGCGGAGGGTTTTAGTTTGGTAGGGACGCCGCGCTGCGGCGTCCGGTCATCGCAGCGCGATGACCCTACCTCGGATGGGGCGAGGGAGTTGTCTTTCATGGCAACTCTGCGCCTTGGCGTCTTGGCGGTTGATTCCCCATCTGCTTTCTTGGCCATGCGGGAGATTAGGCAACAGCGGGCGCGGCGTCAATTCGCGCCCGAAACTGTAACATTGAAAAACTTGACGGGAGGCAACGGGTAACGAATGTTGCGCCGGCAATGCCATGAAGCTTTCCGAATTAAAAAACCACTTAAGCCGGATGCCGGATGCGAACGTCCGTTTTCATCTGCCCAACGGCGAATTTGTTCCCGCGCACGCGCACGTCACCGAGGTGGCGCGCATTGACAAGCGGTTCGTGGACTGCGGCGGCACGTTGCGCAACGATGCCTTCTGCCGCCTGCAAACGTGGTTCGCCGATGACACGGATCACCGGCTCACGGCGGGCAGGCTCCTCAAGATTCTGGACAAGGCGAAATCCTTTCTCGCGTCCGACGACCTGGAGGTGGATGTGGAACACGAGGCCGGCTGCATCAGCCAGTTCCCGCTGGAATCAATCGAAGCCCTGCCGGAAGGAATCATCTTTCATCTCGGCCTGCGGCACACGGCCTGTCTGGCGATGGACAAATGCCTGCCGCCGGCCAGGCCGGCTTCGGAGTTCAATCCGTTGAAATTTAATTTCCGGGAAGAGCAGCCCGCCGCCAGTTGTTGCGGGGGAAAATAGCCGGGCCTGATATTGACATTTCGCCAATTGGCGAAGTATAGTGTCTGCGTGCGCGATTTCATCCTAATCACCAAGTCACTGGCGGACCCCAACCGGGTCCGCGTCCTGCTGGCTTTGCGCCGCGGGGAATTGTGCGTCTGCCAGATTGTCGAATTGCTCCAACTTGCCCCGTCCACCATTTCCAAGCACCTTTCGATTCTCAACCATGCCGGGCTGATTCTTTCCCGCAAGGATGAGCGTTGGGTTTATTACCGCCTGCCGGGCAAGGAAGCACCGGTCGTCGTCCGCGAGGCGATTGCCTGGATTCACAAATCACTCGCCAAATCGCCGGAGGCGGCTGCCGATGCGAAGAGCCTGAAGAAGATTTTGGGCCTCAACCCATCCGCCCTCTGCCAACGACAGAATGGAAAATAGCCGGCAATGAGCAATCCCGCCGCACCCAAACACCTCGCTTTTTTCGAGCGTTACCTGACGCTCTGGGTTTTCCTGTGCATGGCGGGCGGCGTGGTGATTGGGAAACTGCTGCCCGGTTTCACAGCGGCATTGAGCAAGCTGGAATTTGGACAAGGCTCGCAGGTCAACATTCCCATCGGCGTCCTGCTGTGGCTGATGATTTATCCGATGATGCTCAAGGTGGATTTCGGCGCGGTGGGCGGCATCGCGCGCAAACCAAAGGGATTGATGGTGACGCTGTTCATCAACTGGCTGGTCAAGCCGTTCAGCATGGCCCTGCTCGCGTGGATTTTCATGCAGCATGTCTTCGCGGCGTGGATTGACCCGGAAACCGCAAAGAATTACACCGCCGGCCTCATCATCCTGGCGGCGGCTCCCTGCACGGCCATGGTCTTTGTGTGGTCTTATCTCACAGATGGCGACCCGGCCTACACGCTCGTCCAGGTGGCGGTGAACGATCTTATCATGCTGGTGGCCTTTGCGCCGATCGTGATGTTTCTCTGCGGCGTGGCTCATGTCGTTGTGCCGGCCAAAGTTCTCATCACTTCCGTCGTGGTGTTCATCGTGATACCGCTGACGGCGGGCTGGATTACACGGACAGCCTTGCTTAAATCACACGGCAAGGACTGGTTTGAGCAAAAATTTCTGCCGAAATTCCATCCGGTGATGATGGTGGCATTGCTGCTGACGCTGGTTCTAATTTTTGCGTTCCAATCCAAAAACCTCACCAGCCGCTGGGTCGCCGTGCTGCTCATCGCCGTGCCGATTGTCATTCAGGTGTATTTCAACTCGGGTTTGACCTACCTGCTCATGCGGCGGCTGCGGGTGGAGCACAATGTCGCCGCGCCCGGCTCGCTTATCGGCGCAAGCAATTTTTTTGAACTGGCCGTGGCCGTCGCCATCACGCTTTTTGGGGCGGACTCTCCCGCCGCGCTCGCAACCGTCGTCGGCGTGCTGGTGGAAGTGCCGGTCATGCTTTCCGTTTGCAACCTCTGCAACCAGTCCCGCGACTGGTATAACCATCAACCACAAACCACATCATGAAAAAACGTGTCCTGTTCGTCTGCATCCATAACGGCGCCCGCAGCCAGATGGCCGAGGCGTTTCTGAACCAAATCTGCGGCAAGGAGTTTGAAGCACATAGCGCCGGGCTGGAACCCGGCAAACTGAATCCCATCGTCGTCGAAGCGATGTCGGAAGTCGGCATTGATATTTCCCGCAACCAGACCAAGGCGGTGTTCGACTATTTCAAGTCCGGCAAGATGTTTGCCTACGTCATCACCGTCTGCGACGAGGCCAGTGCGGAACGCTGCCCGATTTTTCCTGGCGTCACCAAGCGGCTGCATTGGAGCTTCCCCGATCCTTCGGCCATTCAAGGCACACCAGAAGAAAAACTCGCCGGCACCCGCAAAATCCGCGACACCATCAAGGCCAAGATCGAACAATGGTGCGCGGAAGTCTGCGAAACCGTGGCTGCCTGAATGAAACCCTTACGGGTCGAAAGTCGGATCTGGAGGAAACCAAGCCCGGTCAGGACCGATCAAAGCCCTGGGTGTTCCGGGCGGCGTCAATGGCGTCAACGGCAGCGGTTCATCAGTGCCATCATACACTCCGCCGGCGGTCTCAATGCGTATCCGCTCGAACTCCTGTGCTTCCCTTAATGAAAAAGATTCCGGCAGTTGAGAAGCATTGCTGGAACTGGCATCGCCGGAACTTTGAGAACTGGGATTGGTCGTGACGGGGTTGGCTGAGTTGTTGGCGGCGGCGGTGCCCGGCGAGGCGTTTGCCGCTCCGGCCGTGGATTTCCCGGCGGAACCTGCCGCCCCGGAATTCTGCCCGGCAGTCACCCCGCCGGCCGTCGTGCTTCCCGCCGGCATGCCGCCGTCGAAACTGCCGCCAGTATTTTTCTGGCGGAAAAGGCCGCCGCCACTTTTGTTGTCACCGATTTCCGACGCCATCAGGATTGAAAGATCGGGCGGATCACAAAGCGAGACCGTTTGAATCACTCCGTGGTTGTTTACTTTGATTTTGCCGGCCCGGATGTCAACCAACAGCAATTTGATGGCCCCGGCGCTTTGACCTTCGGCGAGAAAATAGGATTCCACCGGACCGGAATCGTTCCGCACCTTGAACAGGGCGCGCTTGTCGCCCAAAATGGTGGTCAAGCCGTTCAACTTGATTTCGGGCGGCAGTCCTTGCGCCGCCGGAGCGGCAGACATCGGCACCTGACCCTGCGCGGCCGCTGAAACCGCGAGCCAGCCCATCGCGACCAAACTCACTGCTTTGTGAGGAAACCGATTCATGAACGATCATTCCGCTTGATCTTACCCTAGGAATGGCCGGTGCAGGAATATCCCGCACCGGCCTGAAATTTTTAGCTGAGGATCAACATCTCATCACGGGGCGATTGCACCGCCGTCCGAGGTGCGGGTCGTGTTGCCCAAGGCACCGATCTGGATGGCCGTGACGGGGCCATTCGCCGTGTTTGTGAGGTCGGAGTTGATGTAGGGAACAACATTGGTGTAAACCGCGTAGGCGGCGGCATAGTTTAGGTTAGCCGGGTTGATGAACAGGTGTTCCGGACCCCACATGCTATATTGACCCGAGATTACTGGGGAAAAATCAGGAACATTCATGCCGTTGGTGGTGGTCGTGGAACCACCCGTGAACGGCAGCAGACCGTTGTAGGTCAGGATTTGTCCGCCTGCAGCGACCACAGTCCGGGCATCCGCATAACCCAGGTAGCCGATGTTATTGTAACCACCGAGCGCGATATTCGCAGCTTCTTTGCCGCCGGAGGAGAACCCGGGACCATAGTTGACGCCATTCACAATCTGGCTCACGGTATAAAGAATCGGGGAGCCGGTGCCGGTGTTGGAATAGATGTTGACGGATCCCTTGTATTTGCAGTCGGACAACGAAACCAGGCGGCTGCCCGAATCCTTGTTGCGGCCGGTGAAGTAAACCGTGGTGTTATAATCGGCTGCATTCGTGGTGCCAATGAGATAGGTCAGCGGGCAGCTGCCGATGATCGCGTAATCCAACTGCTGCATGGCGATGTTGGTGATTCTCGAATCGCTGCCGGGACCCTTCACCCAGCAGAACGGCTGAACGGCAACCTGCTCATCCGTCAAGGTGGGCGAGGTGAAGCCGGTGGTGGCCTGGAACACGTCCGAAAACGCCAAGTCCGCCGTGTGGTTGAACGTGGCTGTATCCCCGTTGGGCGTGGGGTTGAGCAGGAAAGACAGGCTGTCGCCGGGGGTCGCCGTGAGAGAATGCGTGCCCTGAGCCGAACCGGTCCAGTCACAGTAAATCGTCACCGTGTTGGCACCGAAGAGCGGGGTGATGGTTCCTTGAAAAGTCATCAGACTTGCGCCGGAGCCTAAATTCTGGGAATTTTCATAAGTCGGTGCCCCGCCGTCAAACATGGCTTTGATGGCGCGGTAGGCATTGGAGCGGAACGCTGTGGAGCCGCAGATATAAACGGAAGTCTGGGCCTGGACGGCCGTGGCGGCAAACAGTCCGCCCAAAGCTGCAATTAAGAGTAGTTTTTTCATGGTATTATTTATTTGTTGATGTGGTGGTTGATTGTTTTGTGGTTTAAGAATTATTTGGTGTTTTTCATTCTGCGAACGGCGGTCAGGGCCAGCAGGCCGGTTCCGAGCATGGCCAAAGTGGTCGGTTCCGGCACCGGAGCCACGCCGAGGTTGAAGGTCAGGTTTCCGTTGGGTGTCAGTTCAAAGTAGCCGAGCTGCGTGCCGGGAGTGCTGCTGCCGGAATGCGGATCAAGCTCATACAAATTGACCGCCGCATAACCTGAACCGGAGCTAAAACCAGCATAGGTGTTGGCTTCGTTTGAAATCGGAAAATACCCGAAGGTGGCGTTGCCATTTTGGTCAACAACGCCTTGAGTGTAGGACAAGTCACTGCCACCGCCCACATTAAAACTGTTCGGCATGATGGTGACGTTGGCGGAGTTGGCTGCGTTGGCCGCGTAAAATCCCGGATAATCGCCGGCTCCGGTGGCAATGGCCTGAAAGATACCGCCGGGAGTTGCTTGTGAATTTGAAGAGTGTTCAAACAAGGTTGAACCCGCCGTGGCCCACAGGGTGTTTCCTGAAGTGTCACCGAACACGGAAAAATACAGGTTGTTGAAGTTTAGGCCGGAAGCCGTGAACTGTGAACCGGTGTAATAGGTGCCGGAAATCGAGGTCGAGCCGCCACCGGAGGTGGCTGCCGCAACCAGATTCGCCGCCGAGCCGATGTCCACGACCATGTCGTTGCCGCTGCCCGGGGTTCTGAAGCCGAGCATCAGATCGCCCTGTGTGTAACTGAACTGGGCAGAGGCGTCCAGGCCCGCGAGGGAGCCGGCTGCCACTGCGGATAAGACCACCATTTTGTAATGTTTCATTGTTTTCCTTTTTACTTGGTTGGGTTTGCTTGATTTTACGAGAACTGTTCGTCAAAGAATTAATGCGCGCTGATCCGGTAATAATCCAAGGGGTCGGTGACCACGTTGGTGATGGACATGGGTGAACCGGTGCCGGAAACAGAGGAACCAATGACCGGCCAGCTTGCCACTGGAATGGTGAGACTGTTCGTGCCAATCAAGCTGTAGGTTCCGCCCAAAACGGTGGTGAACGTGACGACATTGGTCGAGCCGGCGCGGGTAAATGAGGTGATGGTAGGAGCCGGCACCACAACCGCCGACGGCCCGGAGGTGTAAGTCATCACGCCGTTGGTCGAGAATTCAAAATAACCCAGATAGGTTCCCGGCGTGTTGTTGGCGGTTCCGCTGTTCGACAGCAACTGGTAAAAATCCGAGCGCACTGGTTGTCCGGCCGCCGTGAAGTTGGCGGCGGTGATTTTTTCGACTACGCCGCCCGGAAGCGGAGCATTGCCCCCGAACGTGCCCGGATCCGTTGCCACCCCGGTGGCGGATTCGACCCAGAAAAAATAACAATCCCCGGTCACCTGATTGGCGGTGGTATGCCCCGCCTCTTTCTCAACCACCACGGTTGCCGTATTCACGGGCAGGTCACTGGATGGAAATGAATTGACGGGATCATAGGAAAGACTTGGATTGCCATCAATATCACCGGCGATGAGCGCCATGACACTTGGCCGACCGGTGTTAAAAGGCACGGTCTGGGTGCTCAGACTGGCGCGCGGCTTGGAAAGCCAGGTATTTTCGCTGACCCCAAAATTATCAACTGCGGCACTGGCGCTCCACGCCACATTGTTGGTTCCAACATAGGACAACGAACTGGTGTCTATGGTAATCTTGTTGCCGACTGGCAGGCTGGCAAAAGTGGAAGCCGGACCGGCATCCACAATCAGATCATAGACAGGCGTGGCTGTGTTCCTAAAGCACACAAGCACATCGCCAGAACTGTAGTTCAATTGCGCTTCCGCGCTTCCGGTTAAAATCGCGACAAGCGTCGCACAACTCCAAAGTGATTTGTTAAATGTCATCGGGATTCAGAATAGAGAAGCGCCGCCAGGTCAACCTCCACTTACAGGCCAGCCACAGTCAGTTTGCTGACGGGGCCATGCCGCCTGGAAAACTGGTAAAAACCCTTTGCATGACTGTGTTTCTCGAAGATGACGGCAAGGCACCATTAAAATTAATCGCGCGTGTAACCGAAACGTAACGGATGCTCGGCCACACATTTTCTGCATTTGCCCGAAATTGAGGACTCAACGCGGCTAACTGTTTTGATTTTGTGTCGCCAGCTTCATTCCACTTGTTTAATTAGGGGCTGTCCTAAATACCACGCCGCAGAATATGAAACCCAAATGACTGGCTGATCCCGTCCGATCGGCTATGAGTCAGCGACCGCTTCGGGTTATTCAAAGAAATTCGCTTGACAGATGTAATCTCTCAGGTTACTTAATAGCACAACGTATGAGAACCAGTTGCCGCTTTGCCATGGCTGTTCACGTGCTGGCCGTTTTGGCTTACAAGGAGGGCGACCGGGTCACGTCCGAGTTGCTTGCCGGCAGCGTCAACACAAACCCGGTAATTGTCCGACGGCTTCTCCTTTCGCTCCAAAAAGCCAAACTGGTTGATACCAGCAAAGGGGCCGGGGCCGGTTCACGATTGAGCCGTTCGCCAAGTCGCATCAACCTTGCCGAAGTTTATCGGTCAGTCGAGGATTCGGAATCCTTTGCCAAACCATCACGAAAGCCCAACGCCGCCTGTCCGGTGGGCCATTGCATTCTGGAGGCCCTGTCCAAGCTGTTCGCATCTGCCCAGAGCGCCATGGAAAAGGATCTGGAGAAAACCACGCTGGCTGACGTAATCGCCACCGTCAAGGCATCAGGTGCTTGCACCGGAAAAAAAGCCGCTTGACGGTCTCTTTTTTTGTGCAATAGTGTAATCAGTGTTGTTACATATAAAGAAAGGCGAATGAAAATGAAAACGAATCTGACGGTTGAAAATAATGGAAATGCCGGGGCCGGCAGCGCGCTCAAAACCGCATGCGTGACGTCCTGCAAGAAAATTCTGGCGCAGATCGGGGCGGCCAAGGCCAACATCTTTGCCGAGTCACGCGCCGCGTTGAACGGACAGGAGCGGATTTTGAAGCTCGCATTGAACGAAGCGGAGGCGCTGGCCTGGCAGACGGTTTATCCGCATCTCCTGTTTCCCGCGCTGGCGACGGAGAAGATTCAGGCCGTGGCAAGCTGGAACCAGCATCAGCGATCCATCCGGCGGACAAAGCTGGTCACTGCTTTTTGATAATTAAACCAACCAACCATCAACCAAATAAAAAACATGAACAAAAAAAAACTAACCGGTAAAATCGCAGTGGTCACAGGCGCATCCAAGGGCATCGGTGCAGCCATTGCCAAACATCTGGCGGCGGAAGGCGCATCCGTAGTCGTCAATTACGTTTCCAGCAAAGCGGGTGCGGACAAGGTCGTCGCCGAGATCACCAGCGCGGGCGGCAAGGCCGTAGCCGTGCAAGGCGACGTCGTCAGGAAGGCCGACATTGACCGCCTGTTCTCTGAAACCAAGAAGGCTTACGGCAAGCTGGACATTCTCGTGAACAACGCGGGCATTTACGAATTTGCGCCGCTCGAACAGATCACCGAGGAGCATTT
>CAZIFP010000118.1:0-8628 GCA_964538105.1 uncultured Bifidobacteriaceae bacterium | reverse complement strand
TGCCTTCGTTCAAGTGGCTTTCCACCATCATGCCGATGAGCGATTTTGTGCCTTCGACGCGCTGCTGGATCACGCTGCGCCAGACGTCTTCCTGCTTGGCGAATTTCTTTTCCGAGTTTGCGTGGCTGCAATCCACCATCAGCACCGGCGGCAGCTTTTCGGAAATCAATTTCTGTTCCGCCGCCGCGATGCTCGCCGCGTCGTAGTTCGTCATGGCGCGGCCGCCGCGCAGCACGATGTGTGCGTCGGGGTTGCCGTTGGTGCGGACGATGCTGGTGATGCCGTCTTCGTTCATGCCCAGAAAACTGTGCGGATGCCGCGTGGCGCCCATCGCGTCAATCGCCACCTGCAGGCCGCCGTCCGTGGAATTTTTCAAGCCGACGGGCATCGAAAGGCCGCTCGCCATCTCGCGGTGCGTCTGCGACTCCGTCGTCCGCGCGCCGATGGCCGCCCAGGAAATCAGATCCGCGATGTATTGCGGCACGATCGGGTCGAGGAATTCCGTGGCCGCCGGCAAACCCAGGGCGGTGATTTCGAGCAGCAGTTTCCGCGCGATTTTCAAACCGGTTTCGATGTCCTGCGAACCGTCCATGTGCGGGTCGTTGATGAGACCTTTCCAGCCGATGGTTGTGCGCGGTTTTTCAAAATACACGCGCATGACGATCTCCATCTTGCCGGCAAATTCATTTTGCAGCTTGCTCAACCGCGTCGCGTATTCCAGCGCGGATTTTTCATCATGGATTGAGCACGGGCCGATGACGACGAGCAGGCGCGGGTCTTCCTGCCGCAAAATGCGGATGATGCGTTCGCGGCTGCGCGCGACGGTGGCGTTCGCGGCGTCGCTCGTCGGCGACTGCGCCTTGATGGCGCGCGGCGGGAGCAGCGGAACGATTTCCTTAACATGCAAGTCCTGCGTTCGATACATGGTGACAGTATAGCGCAAGACGGCGGTGCGGAAAGTCGAAACACAAGAGGCGTTGGACACCGGCCCTGATTTGTGTATCGTGACGCGGGCAAGGAAAGCATGAGCAAGGAAAAACTAAACACCGGCCAGAAAGCGTTGCAAATCAATCTTGACGCAAAGAAATACGGCACGTTTGCCGAAATCGGCGCCGGCCAGGAAGTCGCGCGCTGGTTCTTCCACGTTGGCAAGGCGTCGGGCACGGTGGCCAAAACTATTTCCGCCTACGACATGGCGGTGAG
The DNA here is from genome assembly GCA_964538105.1 of uncultured Bifidobacteriaceae bacterium. Lineage (GTDB taxonomy): Bacteria > Verrucomicrobiota > Verrucomicrobiia > Limisphaerales > UBA11358 > UBA11358. The sequence goes on along the minus strand of CAZIFP010000118.1, from coordinate 7,425 downwards.
CGACGCGATTTACGGCGCGGCGGATCGCTACGTCAGCCGCAAGCGCCTGCAATCCATGTTGGACCTGGAGTATGATCTGCTCATCCAGCGGCTCGACAAAACGCGCGGCGACAAATGCACGTTTTTCGTTTATGCCGACACCGTCGCGACCAAGCAGGTCGCCAAACCCGGCCAGGACGAAGGCCAGGGCTGGCTCGGCATCAAGTTTCAAACGCATCCGCGCGAAGAGGCTTCCACCATCATCATCCATGTGCGGCTGCTCGACGTGGAAACGCTCCGGCAGCAGGAAGCCGTCGGCCTCATCGGCGTCAATCTCATCCACGCCGCGTTCTACCAGCATTCCGACCCGGAAGCCTTGATCGGCACGCTGCTCGACGGTCTCAACATCCAGCGCGTCGAGGTGGACATGATCAAATTTTCCGGCCCGGCATTTCCCGGCGTGGACAACCGGCTCATGGCGCTCCAGCTCGTCCAGCAATGGCTCACCGAAGCCGCGATGTTCACCGCCGACGGTGAAACCGTCATCCCCGGCGAACTGCTTTACAAAAAGCCCGTCCTGCTTGAACGCGGCAGCTTCCGCCCGCTCACCAATCCGATGCTCGACATGATGCATCGCGCCCAGGACCAGTTCATCACGGAGCCCGCACTCCAGGGCGAAGCGCCGGTCGCCATGTTTGAGATGACGCTGCGCCAGTTGCAGGTCGGCGATGCGATTGATCACCGGGATTTTCTTGACCGCGTGGACACGCTCGGCGCGCTCGGCAAGCCGGTGCTCATCTCCAATTTTCTCCGCTACCACCGGCTAGTCACCTACCTCTCACGCCACACGCAGAAACCCGTCGGCCTGCCCATCGGCCTCGTGCGCCTGCGCGACGTGATGGACGAAAAATTTTACACCGATTTGCCCGGCGGCTTGATGGAATCGCTCGGCCAGCTTTTCAAAAACGGCGCGAAACTTTTCGTTTATCCATCGCTCGACCGCAAAACCGGCAAACTCACCACCGTCGAAAATCTGGAGGTTGCGCCCCACCTGCGCCATCTCTACGCCCACCTGGTGGAAAACAAATTCGTCGTCAACATCGCCAACTACGACGCCGACGCGTTAAAAATCTATTCCGGCGAAGTCCTTGCCAAAATCCATGCCGGTGACGAGGGCTTGAGCCAGCTCATCCCGCCGCCCATTTATGAAGTCATCAAGGCCAAAAAACTTTTCGGCTGGAACAAAAATCCGGCGGCAGTGACGGCTTGATTCTGCTGGAAAGGTTGGGTAGAAGAGGTTTTAGCCGCGCTGTCCGGTTGCGGAACAGGACAATAAAGATGTAATAAAAGACAATAAACGGGTGTCTCGCTTTGCGGCCGGTGATACCCTGTGGCCACGATTTTACGGAAATGAAAATTACCGCACCCAAAGAAACTCATCCGGGCGAGACCCGCTCGCCCCTCACGCCCGACAGCGTCGCCAAGCTCGTCAAACTCGGCGCGCAGGTCGAAGTGGAGGCCGGCCTCGGCCTCGCGGCCGGATTTCCCGACGAACTTTACACCAAGGCTGGCGCGACGATATCCACCGACCGCAAGGCGCTCATAGGTTCCGGCGACATCGTGCTGCGCCTGCGCAAGCCGCCGATGGAGGAAATTGGCTGGCTCAAACAAGGCGCGATTCACGCCAGCCTGCTCGATCCGTTCAACGAAAAGGAACTGGTTCAGAAATTTGCCGAACACGGTGTCAGCGCCATCAGCATGGAATTTGTTCCGCGCACGACTCGCGCGCAGAAAATGGACGTGCTGTCATCGCAAGCCAATCTGGGTGGTTACGAAGCGGTCATCCTGGCGGCGCGTTATTCCAACAAAATTTTTCCAATGATGACCACGGCGGCGGGCACGATTCTGCCGTCGAAAGTTTTCATCATCGGCGTCGGCGTCGCGGGTTTGCAAGCCATTGCCACCGCGAAACGGCTCGGCGCAAAAGTCACGGCTTACGACACTCGGCCGGTCGTCGAGGAGCAGGTGAAATCGCTCGGCGCGCAATTTCTCAAAATTGACATCGGCGAAACCGGCCAGACGAAAGATGGCTACGCCAAGGCGCTGACGGATGAGCAAATCCAAAAGCAACGCCAGGCGATGAACAAGACCTGCGGCGATTCCGACGTGGTCATCACCACCGCGCAGGTGTTTGGGCGCAAGGCGCCGGTCCTCGTTACCGCCGAAATGCTCAATGCCATGAAGCCCGGCAGCGTGGTGATTGACATGGCGGTCGAAAGCGGCGGCAACGTCGAGGGCGTCAAATACAACGAAGTGTTTGACCGGAACGGCGTGAAGATTATCGGAATTGCCAACCTGCCCGGCCGCGCGCCGCTGCACGCCAGCCAGGTTTACGCCGCGAACCTCGTGGCGCTCGTCGAGGAATTCTGGGACAAAAAGGAAAAGACCTTTGTCCTCAAGCTCGACGACGAAATCATCAAGGGCTGCCTCGTTACGCACGGCGGCAAGATTGTGAATGAAAAACTGCTTCCCAAACCAAACTGATTTTTTATGGATACCAACATTCTGTTTATTTTCATCCTCGCGATTTTCGTGGGGTTTGAAGTCATCTCCAAAGTGCCGTCCATGCTGCACACGCCGCTGATGTCCGGCACGAACGCCATCCACGGCATCATCCTGTTCGGCGGCATTTTAGTCTTGGCAGACGCGGACACCGTGCTCACGCAGGCGCTTGGTTTTGTTGCGGTGATATTCGGTTCGGCCAACGTGTTCGGCGGCTTCATGGTCACGGATCGCATGTTGCAAATGTTCAAGAAAAAGAAATAACATGAGTTCTTCAATCGTCCCCCTCATCATCATCGGTGTTTCGGTTCTGTTCATCCTGGGCATCAAGTTCTTGAGTTCGCCGAAAACCGCGCGGACGGGCAATCTGGTCGCGGCGGCGGGCATGTTCATCGCGCTGTGCGCGCTGTTGAAAACCGACGGCAGCTCGGTCTGGTCGCACGGCTGGAGTTTTAATTACACGCTCATCGTCATCGGCACGGTCATCGGACTCATCATCGGCGCGATCGGCGCGTATTCGGTGAAGATGACCGCGATGCCGCAGATGGTGGCGATGTTCAACGGCCTCGGCGGCGGCGCGGCGGCGCTCGTGGCGAGTTTGGAATTTCTGCGGCGCGCGCACGGCGCGGAACCCGTCACAGCGTTCATCACGGTGCCCATGTTGTTTGCCACGCTGATCGGCTCGCTCTCGTTTTCCGGCAGCATCATCGCGTATCTGAAGCTGGAGGGAAAATTTGAAAAGCCGATGACTTTCCCCGGCCAGAACATTCTCAACGGCCTTATTTTATTGGTGATTCTCGGGTTGTGCGGCTTCCTGACGTTCAACGCTTCCGGCGGCAACGCCGTCACGGCATTCATCGTCATGTTCTGCCTGGCATTGCTTTTCGGCGTGGCGATGGTCATGCCCATTGGTGGCGCGGACATGCCGGTGGTGATTTCGCTGTTGAATTCCTTCACCGGCCTCGCGGTCGCGGCGGATGGTTTTGCGATTCATAACAACGCCATGATTGTCGCGGGCACGCTGGTCGGCTCGTCGGGCACGCTGCTCACGCTGCTCATGTGCAAGGCGATGAATCGCCCGGTCACCAATGTTTTGTTCGGCGCTTTCGGTTCCAGCGGTGGTGCGCAAGCAGGCGCGGCTGGGATTGTTGGAACCGTCAAACCGATTCAAGCCGACGAAGTGGCGTTGCTGCTGGCGTATGCGCAACGCGTCGTGGTTGTGCCCGGTTACGGCATGGCCGTCGCGCAGGCGCAACATTCCGTGCGCGAACTAACCGAGGAACTCGGCAAACGCGGCGTCGAAGTGCAGTTCGCGATTCATCCGGTCGCCGGTCGCATGCCGGGCCACATGAATGTTTTGCTCGCCGAAGCCAATGTTCCCTACGACCAGCTCATCGAGATGGAGCAGATTAATCCTTCGATGGATCGCGTGGATGTGTGCCTGGTCATCGGCGCGAACGACGTGGTGAATCCCGCCGCGCGCGAAGACAAATCCAGCCCGATTTTCGGCATGCCGATCATTGACGCCGACCATTGCAAAACCGTCATCGTGATGAAGCGCTCGATGGCCGCCGGATTCGCCGGCATCGAAAATCATTTGTTTTACAAGGACAACACCCGGATGCTCTTCGGCGACGCCAAGGCTTCGCTCAACGCGCTGGTCACAGCGGTGAAGGCGAGTTGAGCTTGCTACAAACACTGAACACTGACGGACGTCAAACGCAGGCCATCTGGAAAGTTGAGATTGAACTGGATTCGCGGGCGTTTATAGTGAGCCGCAGCAAATGCCCACAGTTTCTGAAATCGCAAAACATCTCCAAGGCGAAGTCGTCGGCGACGGCAGCGCCATCCTGAACAGCTTCGCGCCTGCGGCCCGCGCGCAGCCCGGCGACCTCACCTTCGCGGAAAACGAGGAGTTTTTCGCGCGGGCTGAAAACAGCGCGGCCACCGCCATTATTGCCGACCAGCGGTTCGATTCGGCCAAAAAAATTCTGATCCTTGTGCCGAACGCCCGCATCGCCTTCGCCAAGGCGCTCGCACTGTTTTTTCCAGAACCGGCAAAACCCGCCGGCATCCATCCGCTGTCCGTCGTCGCGGCGAGCGCGTCGGTGGATCCGACCGCGCACATCGGCCCGCATTGCACCGTGGGCGAGCGCGTGAAGATCGGCGCGCGCTGCGTTTTGCAGGCGGGAAATTTTATCGGCGACGACTCCACGCTCGCGGACGAGGTTAATTTATTTCCAAACGTCACCATTTATCCGCGCACCGAAATCGGCCGGCGCGTCCGCATCCACGCCGGCACGGTCATCGGCTCGGACGGCTACGGTTATGTGCTGGATGGCGGGTTTCACCGCAAGGTGCCGCAGATCGGCAGCGTCATAATCGGTGAGGACGTGGAGATCGGCGCAAACGTGACGATTGACCGCGGCGCGCTCGGCCCGACAATCATCGGCAAGGGCACGAAAATTGACAACTTGGTGCAGATCGCGCACAACGTCGAAATCGGCGAACATTGCATCCTCATTGCGCAAGTCGGCATCGCCGGCAGCACCAAGCTGGGCAATTATGTCCTGCTCGCGGGCCAGGTCGGCATCGGCGGCCATTTGAAGATCGGCAACCAGGCCACCGTCGGCGCGCAGGCTGGCGTGATGACCGACGTTCCCGAAAAAACCACCTGGCTCGGCGCACCCGCGCAGCCGGACAAAGATTTCAAGCGCCAGGTCATTGCGCTGCGACGGCTGCCAGATTTGCTCAAGCGCATCGCGGAGTTCGAACGCAAGTCTGGCGTCAAGCTGGACGGCGGCGGGGAATAATTTTTGAATAATTCAAATTCGGCCGGGCGGCGGCAATCCGCTTTACCGCCCACAAATTTCCCGCGCGGTGATTTTTGTCAAATCCGCCACGGCCCAGTCGGGCTTGAGCGGTCTCAATTCTTCCAGCTTCGCGCCGCCGGTGGCGACGGCCAGCGTTTTCGCGCCGATGAATTTTCCGCAGCGCACATCGAACGGCGTGTCGCCGATGACGACGATTTCCTGCGGCTGCAGATGTTTCCCCAGCACGCGCCGGGCGCGTTCCAGCGCGGCGGCGGCAATCTGGTCGCGTTCTTCGTGGTCGTCGGCGAACCCACCAAACTCGAACTGGTTCCACAGCCCGAAGTGGCGCAGCTTGATTTCCGCGCCAAGCCGGATGTTGCCGGTGAGCAGGCCAAGCACCGGCGGCTGGGGCAGCGCGTGCAAATTGTGGATCAGTTCCCAGACGCCCGGGCAGATCTGCGTGTGGCTGCGCGCGAGAATCTGGTCGAGCCAGAAAATGTAGCGCTCGAAAAACTGCGCGAAATGCTCCGGCGTCGCCGGCAGGCCATGAATGCGGAAAAATTCGCGGACGAGGCTGACGTCGGTGCGGCCGGCAAACTTCATTTTTTCCGAGCCGTGATGCAGCTTAAATTCCGTGGCAAACGTCTTGGCGAACGCCTGCGTGCCGGCGTGGCCCGTGTGGACGAGCGTGCCGTCAATGTCGAACAAAACCAGTTTCACCATGCGGAAAAAATATCAGAGCCACGCCGACCGGCGAGATTTTTAAGCCGTTTGTCTTGGAAAATTTTCAAAACCACCCGTTTTGCCGGCAGTTTTCAATTGCGCAAAGGCGAAATGCGTGAAAAATTGGAGTCCGATTTGGAAGTTTGAAATTTACCATGACACAAACGCTGCAAAAAAAATCCGCCGACGCAACCGCGCCGTTCCTCGAAAAGTTCAGCCGCTTCGAGTCCGGCGCGAAATCATCGCTGCTGCCGCTGCGCAAGGCCGGCCTCGCGCGGTTCGCCGAACTCGGCTTTCCGACGCTGCACGACGAAGACTGGCGTTTCACCAACGTCGCGCCGCTCGCGAAGCTGCCGTTCCAGCCGATGTTTGATGCGCCCGCCGTGAATGGCGCGGAAACGAAGGCGTTGAACGAATTCGCCTTCACCAAGCTTGCGGGAACGCGGCTGGTGTTCGTGAACGGTCATTATTCGCCCAAGCTTTCGTCCGTCGAAAAACTTCCGGCGGGCGTGAAGGCTGGCAGCCTGGCAGCAGCTTTGAAATCCGATTCCGCGCTGGTCGAAAAATATCTGGGCCGCTGCACGCCCGCGACAAACAATGCTTTCACCGCGCTGAACCAGGCGTTTTTTCTCGACGGCGCGTTTGTGCATGTGCCGGACGGCGTGGACGTGAAAACGCCGATACAGTTGGTTTACATCTGCTCCACCGACGAAGCCGGCGCAACCGTGCAACCACGTAACTTGATTGTCGCCAGAGCGAACAGCCGCGTGACGATTGTGGAAAGCTATCTCGCGACGGCGGACACGGCATATTTCACCAACGCCGTGACGGAAATTTTCGCGGGCGACAACGCGTTCGTCGAGCATCTGAAATTTCAGGATGAATCGCTGAACGCGTTTCACATCGCGGCGATTCATGGCGAGTTTGGCCGCGCGAGCAACGTGACCATCCATTCGTTCGCGCTCGGCGGAAAATTGTCGCGCAACAACATTCGCACCAAGCTCGCCGGCGAAGGCCTGGAGTGCGTCTTGAACGGACTTTACCTGACGCGCGGCGAGCAACTGGCCGATCATCACATGGTGGTCGAGCACGCGCAGCCGCATTGCGCGAGCCACGAGTATTTCAACGGCATTTTGGACGACAAATCGAAGGGCGTTTTTCACGGCCGGATTTATGTTCATCCGGTCGCGCAGAAAACCGACGCGAAACAAACGAACAAAAACCTGCTGCTCTCCGACGACGCCAGCGCGGACACGAAGCCGCAACTGGAGATTTACGCAGACGATGTGAAATGCACGCACGGCGCGACCATCGGCCAGTTGAACGTTGAGAGCATTTTTTACCTGCG
>CAZIFP010000117.1:0-8652 GCA_964538105.1 uncultured Bifidobacteriaceae bacterium | reverse complement strand
TGAACGTGCAGGGCCGCACCTTCATGCAGCCGCCGCTGGACAATCCGTTCACACTCGCGCTCGACGAGGCGAAATGGCTGCGCCAGCACACGCCCATCATCTTCGTGGATTTTCACGCCGAGGCGACCTCGGAAAAAATTGCGTTCGCGCGGATGCTGGACGGCCAGGTCAGCGCCGTGGTGGGCACACACACGCATGTGCAGACGGCGGACGAACAGATTTTTCCCGGCGGCACGGCGTATCTGACCGACGCCGGTTTCACCGGGCCGCACGAAAGTGTTTTGGGCCGCGAAATTCAGCCGGTGCTCGCGCGTTTCCGCACCGCCATGCCGCAGCGGTTTGAAGTGGCGCGCAACGACATCAAATTAAACGGCGCGGTGATTGAAATTGATAATACCAGCGGCAAGGCAGTGAAAATCCAGCGCGTGTCCGAAAGTTTGACCTAATCGTAGATGCGCTTCCGAGCCAATGCATGTAACCTTTTCCGTATCGTAACAGTCTAATTCCGGTAAGTTTCCCCGATGCGCTGCTGGAATGCATTCCGGGGCCACTCCATAACACAATAAACATAAAAAATGAAAATGAGCAAATTCACAAAAATCCTGCTGGGCACGGTTCTATTGACGGGCACGATGATCCAGGCGCGCGCCGATGACACGAAGGTGGATCCGACGGGCACCTACCAATGGGTCATGCCGGGCCGAAACGGCGGACCGGACCGGACGAACACCCTCGTGCTGAAGGTGGACGGCGACAAACTGACGGGCAAGCTGTCTGCCCCCGGTCGCGGAGGCCAGGTCAATGCAACGGAAATCGCCGACGGCAAAGTTACGGGCGCGGACATTTCGTTCAACGTGGTGCGCACCTACAATGACAACATCATGACGAACAAATACACCGGCACGATTGCCGACGGAACCATCAAGGGCAAAATTGAATTCACGCGAGACGGCGAGGCGCAATCCCGCAAGTGGGAGGCAAAATTGCAGAAGCAATAATCCGCCGCTTCAAATCAAAACGACAGCGGGCGCGCAGTCTTTTGGCTGCGCGCTTTTATTTTCGTCACGTTCCAATTACTCTCAACACGAATGTTAAGAACGTTGCGCAAAGCCGAATATGCCGAACTTGTCATCCTCTTCTTCATTCAGGGCGCGGCCATGGCCATCTGGTTCGTGCCGCTCGGCCCGATTCTCGACGCGCACGGGATGCACCACATCAAGCCGTTCGCCTTCGCCGCCTCGGCGGTCGCGGCGTTCATTTCGCCCTTAATGTTTGGCGCGATGGCCGACCGCCATGTGCCGCCGGCCAAGGTGTTGCGCTGGCTGGCCTCCGCAACGGCCGTCATGACGGCAGCCATCGCCGCGGCCATCCAAAACGGCTTGAACCCTTGGCTGGTGCTGGCGTTAATCCAGGTTTTTTCGCTTTCCTACGCACCGATGTTCAGCATCTCCACGGCGCTCGTCCTCGCGCGTCTGGAAAATGCCCAGAAGGAATACGGCCCGGTCCGCTCCCTCGCGACCATTGGCTGGATGGGCGGCGGGCTGCTCATCAGCGCGCTGAACCTGGACCGCTCGGCGCTCGCGGGCTACCTCGGCGCGGTGTTCTGGCTGATCGTGGCGGCGTTCACTTATTTTCTACCAGCGCTGGAAATCCCAAAATCCGCCCAGCATCTTTCGTGGCATGAACGCCTCGGTCTGGACGCGCTGACGCTGCTGAAAGACCGCGACACCCGCGTTGTCTTCATCACCACCACGCTCTTCAACATCCCGCTCGCGGCGTTTTATCCGTATGCGCCGACGAACCTGCACGACCTCGGCTTCGCGCACACGAGCGCGTGGATGAGCCTGGCGCAATGCTCGGAGTTTGTCGCAATGTTCTGCCTCGCATGGCTGCTGCACAACTGGCGGTTGAAATGGATTTTCGCCTGCGGCCTCGCCATCGGCGTGCTGCGGTTTGCGGCGAGCGCGGTGAACACCAAAAGCTCGCTGCTGCTCGGCGTGAGTTTGCACGGCGCGTCGTTCGTCCTTGTGTTCATCACCGCGCAGATTTACCTGAACCAACGGATTGATTCCGGATGGCGCACCCGGGCGCAGGCGCTGCTGACGCTGATGAACAACGGCGTGGGCAACCTCATCGGCTATCTGGGCAGCGGCTGGTTGTTCGCCACCTGCACGACATCAAAACAAACGCACTGGCCGGTGTTCTGGGGCGCGTTGTCGGCGATGGTGGCCGGCGTAATGATTTATTTTTTGAAAGCGTATCGCGGAAAAGAAATCAATCCTCGTTAGGCCAGAATTTTTTCAATCTGCGCCAGCTCTTCGCCGGCAAAATTCAGATTCTTCGTCGCGCCCACGCAGTCGTCCACCTGGCTCACCTTGCTGGCACCGATGAGCGCGCTCGTCACGACCTTGTGGCGCAACACCCACGCCAGCGCCATCTGCGCCAGCGTCTGGCCACGCGACTGCGCGAGATCGTTCAGCTTTTTGGTCCTCGCCAGAATTTCGTCGGTGATGTCCGCCGGACGGAGAAACCGGGGATCGTGACCCGCACGCGAATCGGCGGGAATGCCTTTGAAATATCGGTTGGTCAACACGCCCTTCGCCAGCGGCGAAAACACCGTGCAGCCGATGCCTTCCGCTTCCAGCGTGGCGAGCAACTGCGGTTCAACCCAGCGATTCAACATGCTGTAACTCGGCTGGTGGATGAGACATGGCGTGCCGAGTTCGCGCAATATCTTTGCGGCGCGTGCGGTCTCGGCGGGCTGATAATTTGAGATGCCGGCGTATAGCGCCTTGCCGCTGCGGATCGCGTGCGCCAGCGCGCCCATCGTTTCCTCCAGCGGCGTGTCAGGATCGGGCCGGTGCGAATAAAAAATGTCCACATACGGCAAACCCATCCGCTTGAGCGACTGGTCGAGCGATGACAGCAGATATTTGCGCGAACCCCATTCGCCATACGGTCCCGGCCACATGTCGTAGCCTGCCTTGGTGGTAATGATCATTTCGTCGCGCCATTTGCCGAGGCTATCACGCAGGATGCGGCCGAACGTTTCTTCAGCCGAACCTGCCGGCGGCCCGTAATTGTTTGCCAGGTCGAAACAGGTTATGCCTAGGTCGAAGGCGCGGCAGGCGATGGCGCGGGCATTCTCATAGGAATCCTGTCCGCCGAAATTATGCCAGAGACCGAGCGAAATCAGCGGCAGCTTGATGCCTGAGTTTCCGCAGCGGCGGTAAAATTGTGGTGAGTCGTAACGGGTTGCAGCGGGTGAATACATGATGAAAATACTCTAACGGACAGACGACGGCGCTTCGATAAAAAAACACGGGGTTAAAATCAGGGCGATTTCTTCTTCCAGAAAGCATCCTGCCAGCGCTTTTGTTTCTCGCCGGCTTCGCGCAGGAACGGCGCGAGCGCGCCCAAATTAATGAGCCGTTCGTTCAGCCAGTGAAATGGCGGATACAATGGCCGAGCAAAATCCACGAACAACACCACGCGATAGCCGTCCGTGTCGTTCCAGACTTCGTGGTTGAAAGTATCGTCAAAAATCAGCGCTTCACCCTCGCGCCAGGAATAAAAATCGTTGCCGATGCGGATGCGCACGCGCTCGCGCGGCTCCGGCACCATCAGGCCGAGATGCAAACGCAGAATGCCGTTCCACGCGCCGCGATGCGCCGGAATATGTTTGCCTGGCGAGAGGATGCTGAAGAACGCCGTGGTCATGCCGGGAATTTTGCCGAGCAGCCTCACCGTCTCCGGGCAGCGTTTCCGGTTCTCCGCGCAGTCCATGCCTATGCCCGCGAGAAAAAAAGTTTTCCAGTTGTTGTCCGACTGGATTGCGCCGACCTCCTTCAAAATATCCTGAAAGCTCGGCATCTGATCGCGAAAAGTCATCACGGCGTCGAGTTCCTGGCGGATCAATTTCCATTCGCCCTCAATCTCAGCCGACCACGGAAACATTTCCGTGTCGTAAATGTGCGGATCGCCGTGGCGGGAGACGCGGGCCACGCTCCATTCCATTGCCGTCTGCGCCGCAATGCCGCAACGGTTCAGCAGCTTGCGGTTGGGATTGAGCGTGTGGCGGCGGTGCCGAAGGTCTTTTGTCTTGGTTTCCAAATCGGTAATTGCGGCGGCGTTCGGCATCGTTTGATTTTACAATTTCAGTTTCTTGAACCGGTTGTTCACTTCCTTGAAGTGAAAATCCAACGAACAAAGTTTTTCAAGCTCGCCGTTTTTGAAATGTCTGGCCACATCAGGATCGGCCTTCAGCACTTCGAGAAAATCGGCGTCATCACGACCGGCGTGTTTTACTTCCCAAGTCTTCATCGCACCGCGCTGGACGAGCGCGTAGGCGTCTTCGCGTGTGAGACCTTTTTTGATGAGTGCGAGCAGGACGGTCTGCGAATTCCACATGCCGAGCGAGAGGCCAAGATTTTTCTTCATGTTCGCCGGATAAACGACCAGACCGTCCATCAGCCGCGTGAGCAAAGCGAACATGTAATCCAGCAGTGTGCAGGAATCGGGAAAAATGATCCGCTCGACGGATGAATGTGAGATGTCGCGCTCGTGCCACAGCGCAACGTTTTCCAACGCGGCGACTGCATTACCGCGCAGCACACGCGCGAGGCCGGTGAGCCGTTCCCAAGTAATCGGATTGCGCTTGTGCGGCATGGCGCTCGAACCTTTCTGGCCCACGGTGAACGCTTCTTCTGCCTCCAACACTTCCGTGCGCTGCAGGTGACGAAATTCCACGGCCCAGCGTTCCATGCTCGCGCCGATGAGCGCGAGCGTGTTCATGAACTCGGCGTGGATGTCGCGCTGCACCACCTGCGTGGCGATGGGCGCCGGCACCAGGCCGAGCTGTTTGCAGACAAAATTTTCCACGCCCGGCGACAGGTGCGCGTTCGTGCCGACTGCACCGGACAGCTTGCCGATGGCAACCACTTTGCGGGCGCGTTGAAGGCGTTCAAGAGCGCGAGAAAATTCATCGTGCATCAGCGCCATCTTCAAACCGAACGTCGTCGGTTCGCCGTGGATGCCGTGGCTGCGCCCGATGCACGGCGTGAATTTATGCTCCTTCGCGCGGCGCGCGATAATGGGCAAAAGTTTTTTAACGTCGGCAATCAGGATGTCCGCGCTCTGCACCATCTGCACGGCGAAGCAGGTGTCCACAATGTCGCTGCTCGTCAGGCCGAAGTGCAGCCAGCGGCTCGCGCGGTCGTTGATCTGCTCGGCAACTGCTGTGGTGAAGCCGATGACGTCGTGATTCAGCGTCTTCTCGAGTTCCTTGGCGCGCTCGGTTAAAGCCTTTGTGTCGGCAAAACATTTTTCCGCGCCACGTTTCATCTTCGCGAAATCTGCGCGCGGCACGATGCCTTCCTTGACCAACGCCTCGCTGGCAAGAAGTTCAATCTGCAACCAGACCCTGAGCTTGTTTTCGTCGGTCCAGATCGCCCGCATTTCGGGGCGCGAATAGCGCGTAATCATGGGATGATGATAATCAAATCGTTAATTCGTTGAAATGTTAAATCGTTGCATCGGAAAACGCGCAGCGGGCGAGCCCATGCAACAATGCAACCAGTCGCGATCAACGCTTCGCAATTTTTGCGCGGGCGTTTTCGAGGATCTCGCGCTCGCGGGCAGTCAGGCTTTGGATGCCGTGCGCGGAAATTTTTTCCAAAATGGGATCCACCTCGCTAGCCATGAAATCCCCGTCGGGATTTTTCTCCACCAGCTCCCGCACCGGACGCGTCGGCAACATTTTGTTGACGGGATGTAGGAAGCCTTCCAGCCGAGACCAGTTGCCCTGCAAAATTTTCCGCACGAAAAACCAGCCCATCGCCATGCCGCCCAGGTGCGCGGCGTGGGCCGTGCCGGGCATGATGAGCCGCGGCAGCGCAAAGCCGGCCCAAGCCAGCGCGGCGGAAACGTATAACAAAGTTTTCGCGCGCAAGTGCACGGGGATGATGAAAAAAATCAGCAGTGTCAGCTCGCGTTCGGGAAAGAGCGTCGCATACGCCGCCACGAGGCCGAACGCGCAGGCCGAAGCGCCAACCACCGGCCCGCCGAAATACTGCGGCCACAGCAGCGCGACCAGCACCTGAAAAACGCCGCCGACAATGCCGCTGGAAAACACCAGCGCGAGAAATTTTTTTCCGCCCAGCAAATCCTCCAGCGCGCGGCCGAATACAAAAATCGCCCAGCCGTTGAAAATCAGGTGCAGCCAGCCCGCGTGCAGAAACTGATAGGTCACAAGCTGCCAGATGTAACCGTGTTCCAGACCTTCCACGCTTAACGGCAGCCAGCCAGGTTCCCTTTCAACCCCGGCATTGGTCGTTAAGAGGCGCGTGTTGAAAGCTGGGTTGTCGGGAAAGAAATGATTCGTAACCAGTCCGGCAAGAAACACGGTGGTGTAAGCAACCAGCAGCCAGATTGTCCACGACCAGCGCCACCGCAGGCGCGGCATCCAGCGCGGCTCATAAGGTTCCGGCTGGCGCATATAATCACGGTCTTCAAGCATAACTCAAATTAGTCGGAGCCGGGTTCATTTTCAACCGACGTTTAATTTTTCCGCCACCACATCATCAACTCCAGCCCGGCCCGGTTGGGATAGGAACGCGGCACCCACTCCGAGAGCAGACTGAAATGCGGGCTGAAGCGTTCAATCAATTCCGCCCGCGTCGTGCCGAACGGCGGGCCGTCGGTGTCGGGAATCAGATAATTCACCGCCAGATATTGTCCGCCGGGCTTGAGCCAGCGCCGTGCCGCTTGCACATAAAGATCGCGCTCGCCGGGATCAATCGCGCAAAAGAGGGTATGCTCGAAAATCCAGTCGAACTGAAACGGCGGCTCATCCCGCAGAAAATCGCCAAGCTGAAATTCCGCGTGCAAACCCGCCGCCTGCGTCCGTTCCCGACTTAACTGGATGGCGCTCGGTGCCAAGTCGTATCCATAAACGCTGAAGTTTGCCTTGGCCCATTCGCGCGCATCGTGGCCGGTGCCGCAGCCGGGCACGCAAACGGTTTCGCCGGTCAGGTTCCGGTTCGCGGCGAGAAAATCCACGAGGCCCGGCGACGGCGCGCCTTTTTCCCACGGCATGTCACCGGATTGATAACGCGCTTCCCAGTCGGTGTGGCTCATGCTTTAAAAGTAGGAGTCGAGGTGACGAGACTCAAATCAAAAGAAATTAGAGACTCCTCACGTCGTCTCCTACAAAGCAATCTTCCCGTCCACCAGTTCAATCACGCGCTCCGCATTTGCGGCGACCTTCGCGTCGTGCGTTGCAATGACGAGCGTCGTGTTTTTTTCGACCCGCAGGCCTTTGAGCAGTTCGATGATTTCACCGCCGGTCTTGGAATCCAGATTGCCCGTCGGCTCGTCGGCCAGCACCAGTTCCGGCTCGTTGATGAGCGCGCGGGCGATGGCGACGCGCTGCTGTTCGCCGCCGGAAAGTTCGGACGGCTTGTGGTCCAGCCGGTCTTTGAGGCCGACACGCGCGAGCAGTTCGCGGCCGCGCACTTCAACAGTCGCGCTGGAAATCCTCGCCATGCGGGCGGGCAGGCAGACATTTTCCAAAGCCGTCAATTCCGGCAATAGATGATACGCCTGAAAAATAAAACCGACGCGGCGATTGCGGAACTCCGTCAGCCGGCGTTCGGAAAACGCCACGAGATTGTTGCCGTCAAAAAGAATTTCCCCCGCGTTCGGCAGATCCAACCCACCGATCAGATGGAGCAGCGTGCTTTTGCCCGCGCCGGACGCGCCGCGCAACGCGAGAAACTCCCCGCGCGCCACATCGAGGTCCACGCCACGCAGGACTTCCAGCGAGCGTTTGCCCATCGTGTAGGTTTTGGTGAGGGCGCGGGCGCGCAGCAGCGGTTCACTCATAACGCAGCGCCTCCACCGGTTTCAGCCGGCCGGCGCGGATCGCCGGCAGCACGCCGCCAAAAATACAGATCACAAACGACAGCCCGCAGATGACCGCGATGTCGTGCGGGTCAATCACCGCCGGCAGATCGCCGAAACCGTAGATGGACGCGGGGAACAGTTCAAAGCCCGTCAGCCGGTTCATGAAATGCAGAAACTCGTTGCGATACGTCAGCGCCAGCATCCCGAGACCGTAGCCGGAAATCACGCCCAGCACGCCGATGATCGCGCTCTGGCTCAGGAACACGCCGGAGATTTGCAGGTTCGACGCGCCGAGCGCCTTGAGCATCCCGATCTCGCGCGTCTTCTGGACAACAAAGGTGATCTGCGCGCTCAAGATGCACAGCGCTGCGACCAGCACGATGAAGAACAGCAGGTAAAACATCACGTTCTTCTCGACCAGCAACGCGTTGAGGATGCCGGAATTTTCCTCCGTCCAAGTGCTGATGTTGTAACCCGGCCCGAGCGCCGCAAGTAATTGCTGCCGCACCTGCGGCGCCTGATACGGATTATTCAACATCACCATCAGGCCGTGAACATTGTCGTCTAGATTGTAAAGGTCCTGCGCGTTTTCGAGCGAGGTCACGACGATGTTCGCGTTGTATTCGAAATAGCCGACGTCGAAAATGCCGTTCACCGTGTAATCATCCGGCAACACGGCTTCCGCATCCGGCTTGCCCTGCCGCTTCTCCATTTTTTCCAAATCCGACGGCGAATAGATTGAGATGC
>CAZIFP010000116.1:0-8653 GCA_964538105.1 uncultured Bifidobacteriaceae bacterium | reverse complement strand
TGTAAGTTGGCAGCTTCTTGAAATCGCCCGCTTGATATTGAATGTGCTTCGCGAATTGATTCCAAACGGCGGCCTTGGGTTTTCCGAAACGGGAGAATTGATTGACGCCGTCGTGCAGCCGACGGCGCAGCGCGTCATCGCCAAGTTTGATGCGGTCCACCACGATGATCGCAAATTGCGCTGGCAGACTGCGGTCCTGCGAAAGATCGAACAGAGCCGGCACGAGTTTCCGCCAGGTGAGGTCGCCGGCTCCGCCAAAAATGACGAACACCGTCGGTTCAAGCTGGTCGTTCGTTTTCATGATGCTCACTTTTTCTGCCATTTGGGAGAATTCTTTTTTTTATCATCATATCGCTTCCAACTTAATTTCCCGTTCCGCCTGAAGCCAATCCTGATCGGGTTGGCCAATCTCAAAGCCTCGCCGCGCATACAATTCATAAGCTCGTTTTGCAATTTGCGGCGCCAGGTCGTGTTCCGGAACCATTGCAGACGGAACGGTATTCCCGTTCATCAGCCGCCCATATTCCATCGTCAGGCTTCGCAGCCTGTGTGTTAGTTTCTCGGTCAGCACGCCAGCCTGTAGTCGCCAGCCCCAGTTTCCCTTGGCAATTCCGGGCACATTCATCCGCGCCTCCGTCCCTATCTCCAGAAGGTCTTGCGCGGAAACGATGGAGGTTTCGGCCTGCGATGCGAGTGCTGCACGAATCATGGCCCAGACAATATCCCGGTCGCTGACTTTCAGTTTTTTCCGCAATGCCTCCCGTTGCGTGCCGGGCAATTTCTCATACCAGCCAGCGGTGGTATCGTTATCATGAGTTCCAGTATAAACCACGGTTTCCAACGGATGCGGCGCGGGCGGGTTGGAATTGTTTTGGAGCTCTGAACCAATCTCGAATTGGAGCACGCGGGTGCCGGGTATTTGAAATTGATCCAGCAAAGCCACCACTTCGGGTGTTGTATCACCGAGATCATCAGCGATAAATGGCAATGATCCAAGGGCTTCGCTGATTGCTTTGAAAAGGGCCGCGCCGCCACCGGGTAGATACTTGCCGTTTAGAGCCGTCGTGGCTGTTGCCGGCACTTCATAAGTGCGGATAAAGCCGATGAAATGGTCCAGCCGATTGATATCGAAACGGGCAAAAGCGATTCGCAGGCGTTCAATCCACCACCGGTAGTTCTCGGCTTGCATCGCTTCCCAGCGATACACCGGCAGACCCCAAAGCTGACCGGTTTTTGAGAAATAATCGGGCGGAACTCCCGCCGTCACCGTAGGATTTCCTGCGGCATTCAGTTTGAAAAGCTCCGGATGCGACCAGACATCGGCGCTTTGATGGGCCACAAACAGCGGAATATCGCCAATCAGCCAGATTCCTTTGGCTTTGGAATAAGTTTTTAACTCTTTCCACTGCACGGAAAACTGCCACTGGACAAATTCATGGTAGCGGATGTCATCGGCAAAGCGTTTTTGCGCACGTAGCATGGCACCTGGCTGGCGCGTTCGCAGCTCTGGCTCCCAACGGGTCCAATCCGCCGTGCCCTCCCTCTGAATTGCCGAGAATAGAGAAAAATCCTCAAGCCAGTAAGACTCCGCTTTAGAAAAGGCATTGAACTCCGATTGCCTGCCAACCTGCTTCTGCTCTCCAAAACGCTCAAATGCTTTTTTTAACAAGTCTGTTTTCCAGCGGGCTGCTTCGGGAAAATTTACGTTCCCGGACTTTTCGGAAGTTGGCAGGTTGATTTCCTCCCGGCTGAGCAACCCTTGCTCCACCAGGCGATCAGGACTCAAAAGCAGTGGATTTCCTGCGAATGCGGAGGGCGATTGGTAAGGTGAATTTCCCACACCCGTTGGTCCGATGGGCAACATCTGCCACCGCTGCTGTCCGCTAGCGAACATGAAATCAACAAAGGCGTTTGCCGCCGGCCCCAGATCGCCGATTGGGCAGGCATTGAACAGGGAGCTTGGATGGAGAAGTATTCCAGAAGATCGTTGGTTCATTTGGAACCCCCTTCGTTGGCGTATTTTGGCTTCCATGCCAGCAGGACCGCGCTGGATCGGGGTTTGAGCAGGTAGGTTTGTGGATATTTCAAAAGCGGTTCCTCCCCGACGGCAAATAAATCGCGTGGCGTCTCATCGAAAGTATCCACCGCCAGATGCCACTGAACGCCGGAGGCAATGGAAGGCAGATGGAAATCAACCGCATCGGCACCGGCGTTGAACATGAGATATAATGCACGCTGCCCATCTTCATGGATCAAACAGGCAAAATGCTTTTCTTTCGGGTCGGTCCATTTGGGTAAACCTCCTTTCGAGCCAAACCAATGAATCTCGGCGTCCGTGTAGAATTTCTCCTGGCTCAAAACCGGGTGCGCCAGTCGGAAGGCAATCATGTCCTTGGCAAACCGGTAAATCTCTTGATGCTGTTCGAGGTTATTCCAATCAATCCAACTGATTTTATTGTCCTGACAATAGGCGTTGTTGTTGCCGCCCTGCGTGCGGCGAAATTCATCTCCGCTCAGCAGCATCGGCACGCCGCGCGAAACCAGCAGGGTCAGCAGAAAATTCTTGATCTGGCGTTTTCGGACAGACTCAGTCCCGGCGTCCTTCGTCCCGCCTTCAGCACCATAGTTTCCGCTGTAGTTGGTGTTGATTCCATCATGGCTATCTTCGCCGTTCGCCTCGTTGTGCTTGTCATTGTAACTCACCAGGTCGTTCAGAGTGAAGCCGTCGTGGCAGGTGACAAAATTGATGCTGCACTCGGGTCCTTTGCCAGCCTTGGAATAAATATCGGCACTGCCGGAGATGCGTTGAGCGAACAGCCCGAGCATCCCGTCATCGCCGCGCCAGAAACGTCGGACTTGATCACGGAAGTGACCGTTCCACTCCGACCAGCGCCGCTTTGAAAAACTCCCCACCTCATACGCGCCGCCCGCATCCCACGCTTCAGCGATGATTTTCACATCCTGCAAGATCGGATCCTCGGCTATTCGTTCAAGCAATGGGGACTTGGCCAGCAGCTTGCCGGTGCTGTCCCGGCCAAGCACCGAAGCCTCGTCAAACCGGAATCCGTCTATGTGCATCTCCACGGCCCAATAGCGGAGCGCGGCCAAGATATGATCCCGCACCACGGGATGATTGGCGTTCACAGTATTGCCGGTGCCTGCATAATCCTTGTAATGGCGTTTGTCATCCGCCAGCGAGTAAAAGATTGCGTTATCCATACCGCGAAAACAGAGCGTCGGCCCCAGTTCATTTCCCTCCGCCGTGTGGTTGAACACAACGTCCAGAATCACTTCGATGCCGGCCTGGTGAAGTGCCTGCACCATTTCCTTGAACTCCAGCTTTTGCTGTCCCAAACCTCCCGAACTGCTGTAGGAAGCTTTGGGCGCAAAGTAAGCCACGGAATCATAACCCCAGTAATTTTTGAGCCGTTCGTTGGTCTGCGGATTCCGGCGCGTGACCGAAGTTTCATTGAACTCCTGCACGGGCATCAGTTCCACCGCAGTCACGCCCAGGGTTTTGAGATAGGGAATCTTTTCCATCAGACCTCGGTAAGTTCCAGGATGATTCACCCCCGACTTGGGATGAATGGTAAAGCCGCGCACATGGGTTTCGTAAATGATCGTCTTCGACCACGGATGACGTGGCGGCTGGTCGCCCGCCCAATTGAACGGATCGTTGACAAAAACGCATTTCGGCATCGTCCCGGCATTGTCCAGCTTCGAGGGAGTCAAGTCTTTCTCCGGCGACGATGGGTCATATCCCTGCGCGGCGGTAAAATCCCAGTGCGGCAACTGCGAAATCGCGGTGGCGAAGGGATCGAGCAGCAGCTTTTTAAAATTGAAACGATGTCCTTTATTTGGTTCGTAAGGACCATCCACGCGATAGGCATAGAATTGCCCGGAAGCGATCCCTTTTATCCAGACATGCCAGACGTCGCCGGTGCGATTACGCGCTGAATCCAGATCAATCGTCCGCGCGGGTGATGCGTCTTCGGGATGATTAAAAAACTCCAGTCGCACGCGGCTGGCGTAACGGCTGAAAATGGCGAAGTTCACTCCCCCGCCGATTTCCTGTGTCCCCAACGGCATGGGAGAACCAGCCCGAACGTCGGCGTGCTCGGAAATCTTCGAAATATAATCGGGCAAATTAAGTTGCGGTGCCTTTGTCATCGTTGCCATAAAATTCGCGAGTTCTCCAATGGGACCGCTACTCCATCGCAGCGCGGCATTACTCGCGCCGTGTAATCCGTCGGCGGTCGGGTCGCTGGCACGGTTGCGCTGAAAGCGTAGCCTCCTGATTCGTCCGCTAGAGGGTGAAGACAAGTCATTTCCTGCCGCACCGGAGGGCTGTCTTTGATACCGTCGGCATAAAGTTCCACCCGCACTGCCTTGGGGTCGAGGCCATGCAGACCGACTTGAACCTCAATGATCTGTTTCCCGTCGCGTGCCGACACTTTCACGGTGCCGAAATTCAGCTTGCTCCATTTCTGATCCAAGCTGTGCCGCCAATCCACCATTTGTTTTCCTATGATGCCTTTGTTGGCAGCTCGCGATTGGAAGGTGATCGCCGCCGGGAGGTAATGTTGTTCAGTATATTCGCGCACCGTGCGGTCGGCCGCGAAATGCGGGGTAAGTCGCGCCATGCTTTCCCGCATCCGGTTAACCCAGGCAACGGGAATGCCTTTCTCGTTGCGGGTATAAAATTCGGGAATGACCTCGCGCTCCAGTCGTTCATAGAGCGCCTCGGCCTCGGCCGCATCCCACGCGGGATTGCTGCCATGTTCCTGTCCGTCGCCGATCGCCCAGCCCAAATCGGACGCGTAGGCCTCGGCCCACCAGCCATCCAATTCCGAAAGATTCAGGCCGCCGTTGACGAGCACCTTCATGCCGCTCGTGCCGCACGCCTCCCACGGTCGGCGCGGCGTGTTGAGCCAGACGTCCACGCCTTGCACCAGGCGCTCGGTCAATTGCATGTCGTAGTCGCTGAGAAAAACCGCATGCGCGCGAACTTCCGGTCGGCGAATAAATTGAATCCATTTTTGGATGAGTGCCTGACCCGCCAGGTCCGCCGGATGTGCCTTGCCCGCAATCATGAGTTGCACCGGACGCTGGGGATTGGACAACAGGCGCAGCAATCGTTCCGGGTCGTGCAGCAACAGGTTCGGGCGTTTATAGGTGGCGAAACGGCGGGCAAAGCCAAGGGTCAATATTTTTGGATCAAAGAGATGTTTCGCCTGCTCCACCGTCTCCACCGAAGCTCCGGCGGCGACATAATGTCGGGCCAGACGATTACGCGCATAATCAACGAGGCATTCGGTGGAAGTGGTGCGTAACTGCCAGAGGTTTTCATCGGAGACATGCCGAATACCCTGTTGCTCCGATTTTTCCGTGATTCCCAGCCAGCGGTCTTTGCCGCAGGCCTTGGTCCAGAGGTCATCGGCGGCCGCCGAGTCCCAGGTCGGGTGATGAACACCATTGGTGACGTAGCCGATGGGGACTGCGTCCACCGGCCAGTGCGGAAACAGCGGCGCAAAGAGTTGCCGGCTCACCTGCCCATGCAAGCGACTGACGCCATTCACCGAACCGCTCCCGCGAATCGCGAGATAGGCCATGTTGAAAGCCTCCGCTGCGTCATTTGGATTTTCGCGGCCCAAGGCCAGCAAGTCGTGGAGCGAGATGCCGAGTTTATCCGTGGCATAGTGACCGAGGTATTGTTCAATAAGCGCCGGCGTGTAGCGATCAAAGCCGGCGGCCACGGCCGTGTGCGTCGTGAAAAGATTTCCCGCGCGCGTGGCGGCCAGCGCGACTTCAAAGGGCTGCTTGATTTCCTGCATGAAACTCCGGGCGCGTTCCAACACCGCAAACGCCGCGTGACCTTCATTCAAGTGACAGACATCGGGCTTGATGCCGAGTGCGGTGAGCAGTCTCCAGCCACCAATCCCCAGCAGCATTTCCTGCTTGAGGCGCAGCTCCGGTCCGCCGCCGTATAACTCGCTGGTAATGCCGCGATGCGCCGGAAAGTTAGCCGCGTCATTGCTGTCCAGCAGGTAAAGTTTTACCCGACCCACTTGCACTTCCCACGCGCGCAGCCAGACGGAGTAACCGGGCAAAATGATCTCCAATCGCAACCACTCGCCGTTCGGCTGGCGCAACGGCGTGATCGGCAACTGGCCCGGGTCGTTATACGGATAAAGCGCTTGCTGCGCGCCATCCTTGTCAATCACTTGACGGAAATAACCCTGCTGGTAAAGCAACCCCACACCAACCACCGGCACACCGAGATCGCTTGCAGCCTTGAGTTGATCGCCGGCCACATTGCCCAGGCCACCGGAGTAAATGGGCAGTGCTTCGCTCAACATATATTCCATGCTGAAATACGCGACACACTTCAACGGCGACTGCGGATGCTTTTTCTGAAACCACGCGGGCGCATCTGCCGCCTGACGCTTGGATTCCAACCGATCGTTCACTTGCTTGCGAAAGACTGGATTGGCGAGCGCTGTTCTCAGCTTGTCCTTGGAAACCGTTTGCAGCACCACCCAGGGATTTTGCGTGAAATCCCACAGCGCGGGATCAAGCTGCCGCCACACCTCGTCGGTGGCATGATTCCATGACCAGCGCAAGTCCAGCGCCAGCTCCGCAAGAGAATCGTAGCCTTCAATGTCCGCGTGCAAAGAGTTATAGTTTGCCTGGCTAACCGGTGATTTTTTGTTCATGGTTTTTTTTAAATGCTCTTTTTGTCCGGTATCAGTTTGGATCGCCCTCATTGCGCCAGACTGCCACCGCTTCCGAAACCGTCATCTCATGCGGTTTCAACGGCGCGCAAAGTTTGTCCGTCACGCTTTTCATTCCCAGCGCATCATTCACAATCGTCTGGGCTTCTTCCTGAATCCGGCGCAGGTTATCCGTGCCCTGAAAGCTCTCGGCATAAATCTTGTAAATGTTCTCGGTGCCGGACGGACGGGCCGCGAACCAGCCGCTTTTGGCAATGACTTTCAATCCACCGATGGGCGCATCGTTGCCCGGGGCTTGTGTGAGCATGGTCAGGATTTTTTCGCCCGCCAGTTCGGTCTGCTTGACCTGCGCTGGCGAGAGATTGGCCAGCCGCTTCTTTTGTTCCGGCGTGGCGGGGGAATCTATCCGTTCATAAACCGGTTCACCAAATTCAGGTCCGAAACTGCGATAGATGGCGGCGGGATCGTGACCCGTGCGTGCCGTGATTTCCGCTGCGAGCAATGCCGGGACAATCCCATCTTTGTCGGTTGTCCAGACGGTTCCGTCCAAACGAAGGAAAATTGAACCGGCGCTTTCCTCACCGCCAAATCCCAGCGAACCATCAAGCAGACCAGCGACGAACCATTTGAAACCCACCGGCACCTCGAACAGTTTACGGCCGACCTTGGCCGTGATCCGGTCAATCATCTGACTGCTCACGATGGTTTTCCCGACCGCCGCCGATTTGGACCACTTCGGACGGTTTTGAAATAGATAGAAAATCGCGGCGCAAAGATCGTGATTGGGCGGCAGCAAGCCTTCGCTCTTGGTGACAATCCCGTGCCGGTCATGGTCGGTGTCGCAGGCGAACGAAAGATCAAATTTATCCTTCAGGCCGATCAATCGTTGCATGGCATAGGTCGAGGAAGGGTCCATGCGAATCTGGCCGTCCCAATCCACCGTCATAAAACTAAAAGTGGGATCAACCACCTCGCTGACCACCGTCAGGTCTAACTTATGTTGCTCCGCGATCCTCGCCCAGTAATGAACGCCAGCGCCGCCGAGTGGATCAACGCCCAGATGAAGTTTCGCGCTCCGAATCATGTCCATGTCAATCACGTAGCCAAGGTCGTTGACATAGGCGGTGACGTAGTCGTGATGGTGCGTCGTGACGGCACGCAAAGCCTGGGTGTGCGAAATCCGGTTCACGCCTTTGAGTTGGGCTTCGATCAACTCATTCGCTTTGGCTTCAATCCAACCGGTGACGGCGGTATCTGCCGGCCCGCCACTCGGCGGATTGTATTTGAAGCCGCCGTCATGGGGCGGATTATGCGAGGGCGTGATGACAATCCCGTCGGCCAGTCCATCTTTGCGACCGCGATTGTAATTCAGGATCGCATGGGAAATCACCGGCGTCGGCGTGTATTCGTCCCCTTCGGCAAGCATCACTTCAACTCCGTTTGCCGCCAAAACCTCCAGCGCAGTGGCACAAGCCGGAACAGAAAGCGCGTGCGTATCAATCCCGAGATACAGCGGGCCGACGATGTTCTTCGACTTGCGATAAAGGCAAATCGCCTGCGTGATCGCGAGGATGTGCCATTCGTTGAAAGCCAGATTGAACGACGAGCCGCGATGCCCCGACGTGCCAAACGCCACGCGCTGCGCCGGCACCATGGGATCCGGCACACCGGTGTAATAAGCCGTGACGAGCCTCGGCACATTGACGAGTATTCCAGCGGGCGCCGGTTTTCCGGCCAGCGGACTTATCTTCATGGTGTTTTAATTGGGGTTGGACTTTCAAGTTGCGCGACTTTTTCCAGCCGACGACGAAAGCGTACTGCGCCTTTGAATCTCGCCGCCAGAAATGTTTGCACCAATTCCCAGGCGAGGGCGTGACCGACCAGAAGGCCACCAAAACAGATCATGTTCAAATCGTCAT
>CAZIFP010000115.1:0-8658 GCA_964538105.1 uncultured Bifidobacteriaceae bacterium | reverse complement strand
GGGCCGACGGATGCAACCAAGGGCATTCGTGTGCGCCACGGTATTTACAGCCTGCGCGAAAAGGCTGGCCAATATATCATCCGCATCCGCATTCCGGCGGGAGTTCTGACAGCAGAGCAACTAGAAACCGTGGCCGCGCTGACCGAGCAATCAGGTTGGGAAGCAGGCGCGCATTTGACCACGCGGCAGGGAATTGAAATTGCCGGACTGCCGGCGGTGGAAATTCCGGCGGCATTGGAACGGCTTGAAGCTGTCGGGTTGACCACGCTGCGGACGGGCGGGCCGTTCGTGCGGGGCGTGGTGGCCTGTCCCTTTTCCGGCGTGGCAAAGGACGAGACTTTCGATGTCACGCCGTTCGCACTCGCCACAGACCTCTATTTTCGCGAGCACGCCGATTTTCAAAAACTTCCCCGCAAGATCAAAATATCGTTCGAGGGCTGCGCGCACGATCATGTGCGAACCCTTGTTTCGGACATTGGTGTTCGTGCAGTGCGGCGTGACGGGGTAAAAGGTTTTCGCATCACCATTGGCGGTGGTCTGGGCGCCTCGCCGAAAACCGCGCTGGTGCTCGAAGAATTCGTGCGCGCTGAAAAATTGTTCACCTCGCTCGAAGCCATTCTGCGCGTGTTCAACCGGCACGGTTATCGTGAAAATCGCGCGCGTGCCCGGCTGAAATGGCTGCTGGCGGATTGGGGCATCGAAAGATTCCGCGAGGTGGTGCAATCCGAATTGAAAGGCACCGACACAGAATGGCAAACATTCAGCGGCACCCTACCCGAAATTGTTGAATTGAAGCCGGCGCTTGGACGCGGAGTCAAATCATCTTCAGCCGATGCAGGTTTTCAAGCCTGGCGCGAAAGCAATGTCCACCAACAACGGCAAAAGGGATTTGTCTCGGTTCTGATCCGTTGTCCGCTGGGCGATTTGCGTCCCGAACAGCTCCGTCAAATTGTCAACGCAGCACGGCAGTTTGCTGGTGGACTGCGCACGACAATTGACCAAAATATTTTGCTGCGCTGGGTGCCGGAAACTTCGCTGCGGGAGCTGTATCAAGCGCTCCAGTGCGGTGCGCTGGCCGGGGCGGCGGCGGAACAACTGCCGGACATCACGCGCTGCGTGGGCGCGACCGCCTGCCTGATGGCCATCACCAATCCGCGTCCGGCGGCGGAGGCGATCATCGGCGCGCTGGAAAAAGAACTGGCCGACGATGCTTCGCTGCGGCAACTGCGCATCCGCATTTCTGGCTGCCCGAATGCCTGCGGCCATCATCATGCCTCGGACATCGGGTTGTTCGGCGTGTCGAAGAATTTCCACAATCGTCAGGTGCCGCATTATGCGCTGCTGCTCGGCGGCGTCTCTTCCGCCGAAACGTTTGGCGCGCGAGTGCTGGAAATTCCCGCGTTGAACGTGGCACAGGCGGTTCGGGAAGTTATCGGATTTTATCAGGCAGAACGCCGGCCGGCGGAAAGTTTTTTGGCCTATGTCAATCGTCTCGGACTGCCCGCATGGAAGGAACGACTCGAACCATTGACGCGAGTTTCGTCACCGACAGACCAGCCTGCATTTTATCGCGACCTCGGCTCGACACAGCCGTTTGTCGTGGGCGCACGTGGCGGGGAATGCGCAGCTTAGATTTATCACCAGACGCACTGGATCAAAGAAACAAACAACAACAATCGAACAACGCTGACCGGACTGCTGGAGGTTTGTTTATGAAAATAAATTCAAAAAATGAAAACCGGTCGGAATCTCCAATTACACACCAAACATCCCTCAAATTTTGGCCCCGCACTGGCCGCGCTGCTGGCGGCGGCGGTGCCGGCCACAGGTTTGAGTGCTGACATTGCCACCAATGAAACGGCCACGGCGGCATCCCCCGCCGCTCCGGCCACGACGGATAAACCCGACCCGCTGCCATTGCATCAGATTGAAGGCAACGGCGGTATTTTCTCGACCTTGTCGGCCTACATTGTCAATCCGCCGCGTAATGGTGAACCGGTGGGCCGGCCCAGCGTTGGTTTTGCCTACGTTGACATTGGCCACGGGCAGGACCTCGAAGCCCTGACCTTGACGGAATCACCTTTAAGCCGTCTCGAACTCGGCTATGGTTTCAACAACTTCAATCTGGGCAACCTGCCACTGGATGTTTATCAGAAAACCGCCGGGGCGCTGAATTTGTCTCAAACCTCCGTTCAATTGCACAACTTCAACGCACGGGTGCAAATCCTGAAGGAAGGCGAGTTTGACCAGAAGTGGATCCCGGCGCTGACGTTTGGCGCACATTACAAATACAATGCCTCCTACAATGACGTAAACAGCCAGCTTGATGGCACCTTGAAATCCATCGGGGTCAGCCAGAACGATGGTGTGGATTTTACGCTCTACGCTTCCAAGTTGTTTACCCAGTTGCCGCGACCGGTGCTGGTGGAAGCGGGCGGGCGGGCGACCGAGGGCGTCTGGAACGGACTGCTCGGCTTCACGGACAAATACAACTTCTTGTTTGAGGGCAATGTCGTCGTGTTTGTGACCGGCAATTTTGCCCTGGCGGCGGAATACAAGCAGGAGGCCACGGATTACAAAACGGTCCCCGGACTGATTGGCGAAGCGGGTGACTGGTGGACGATTGATGCCGCCTATGTGGTCAACAAACACCTGACCTTTGCGGTCGGCTACGGACATTTCGGCACGGTGCTGAACAACGAAGCCAACGCTGTCCTAGGAATCACCACCAAATACGAATTTTGAATTCACCATTCAAGGCTGGAGTCTGGCCCCAGTGCCCGCTTTTGTGTCGTCGTGGTTCCTCCGCGCGCACCGCGTTTACACTGGCGGCCGGCTTCCGGCCCAACAAAATAATTAAGCAACAACGATAAAATTATGAGCAAGCAAACCAAAGGTATTTCCACGCTGGCGTTGCACGCCGGCCAAACTCCCGACGCTACCACGCTTTCGCGTGCGGTGCCGATTTACCAAACAACCTCCTACGTTTTCAAAAGCACGGATCACGCCGCCAATCTTTTCGCGCTAAAAGAATTCGGCAACATTTACACGCGCCTGATGAATCCGACGACCGACGTTTTTGAGCAGCGCGTCGCGGCCATCGAAGGCGGCACCGGCGCGCTCGGCGTGGCCTCTGGGCAGTCGGCCATCACCTATTCGCTGCTGGCCATCACGCGGCTCGGCGACGAAATTGTCGCGGGCAACAATCTTTACGGCGGCACCTACCAGCTTTTCCATTACACGTTTCCGAAGCTGGGCCGCACGGTGAAGTTCGTGAACTCGCGCGACCCGGAAGCGTTTCGCAAAGCCATCACGCCGAAGACCCGCGCCATTTACGTCGAGACGGTTGGCAATCCCAAGCTGGACGTGCCGGACTTTGAGGTCATTTCCAAAATCGCGCACGAAAATGGAATCCCGCTCGTCGTGGATAACACCGTCGGCATCGGCCTGGTGAAGCCGATTGATTACGGCGCGGATATTCTCGCCACTTCCGCCACGAAATATATTGGTGGCCACGGAACCAGCATCGGCGGCGTGATTGTGGACGCTGGAAAATTCCAGTGGAACAACGGTAAATTCCCGGAGTTCACGGAACCTGATCCGAGTTATCACGGCTTGAAATACTGGGACGCGTTGAGCAACGTGCCCGGCCTCGGCAATGTCGCTTTCATCCTGAAAATCCGCGTGACGCTGTTGCGCGACATCGGCGCGGCGTTGAGTCCATTCAACGCTCACCAGTTTCTGCTCGGCTTGGAAACGCTGCCGCTGCGGCAGAAGCAACATTCCGCCAATGCGCTGGAGATTGCGAAATACCTCAAGAGCCATCCGCTCGTGACGTGGGTGACTTATCCCGGACTGACGGACGATGCGAATCATGCGATTGCTGCGAAGTATCTCAAGAACGGCTTTGGCGGCATCGTCGGCTTCGGCATCAAAGGCGGTTTGGAAGCGGGCAAAAAATTCATCAACTCGGCGAAGCTGCTCTCACATCTCGCCAACATCGGCGACGCCAAGAGCCTGGTGATTCATCCGGCCTCGACGACGCATCAGCAGTTGACGCCCGCCGAGCAGGAAGAAACCGGCGTGACCGCCGATTACATCCGGCTGTCCATTGGCCTCGAAGATGTGGAAGACATCAAGGCCGACATCGAACAGGCGTTGCAAGCCTCGCAGAAATAAATTCCGAACTCCGCGCATCGGCGAGGTTGAAAAATCGCCGGTGCGACGGAGTTAAAATTCGGAAACCAAGTTCAATGGCCAAGGACATTTTTGAAAGCAGCGACACGGTGCGCACCGCGCAGCCGTTGCGTTACGCACAAAGTGTCACGTTGGCCGGACCGCTCGGTTTGGAATCCGGCGGCACACTCCCAAACGTCACGGTGGCTTTTGAAACCTACGGGCGTCTGGATGAAACCGGCGGTAACGCCGTCCTGATCTGCCACGCCATCAGCGGTGATTCACACGTCGCCCGTCACGATGAAAAAGATGAGCCGGGCTGGTGGGATATTTTGGTCGGGTCGGGCAAGCCGGTGGACACAAACCGTTTTTTTGTCATCTGTCCCAATCTGCTCGGCGGCTGTCGCGGCACCACCGGGCCGGGCAGCCTCAACCCGGCGACGGGCAAACCTTACGGCGCAGATTTTCCAACCATCACCATCGGCGACATGGTGGAAGTCCAGCGCCGGCTGTTGGATCACCTGGGCATCGGCCAGCTCGTCGCGATCATCGGCGGTTCGGTGGGTGGACATCAAGTGCTGACCTGGGCCACGCGGCATCCGGCGCGTTTGCGCGGTGCGGTGGTGCTGGCCAGTTCGCCGCGACTGACCAGCCAGGCGCTCGCCTTCGATGTCGTGGGCCGCAACGCCATCCGCCGCGATCCGTTTTTTTACGGTGGCCAGTATTACGACCAGCCGCACGGCCCCGCCGTCGGGTTGGCGCTGGCGCGGATGATCGGCCACATCACTTATCTTTCGCCGGAAGCCATGAGCCAGAAATTCGAGGGCGACCGGCTGCATCCGCGCGAGGAAGCGATTGAATTCGAGAAAACTTTTTCCGTCGGCACCTACCTAGGACATCAGGGAACGAAGTTCGTGGAGCGCTTTGACGCAAACAGTTATCTCACGCTGTCGCTCGCGATGGATTTATTTGACCTCGGCGGCACGCCGGAACAACTGGCAGCCAGCTTTCGCCCGGCGAAATGCCGCTGGCTGGTGTTAAGTTTTTCCAGTGACTGGCTTTTCCCGCCCGGCCAGTCCCGCGAGATAGCGAATGCCCTGATTTATAACCGCGACACCGTAAGCTATTGCGACATCCAGAGCGCCTGCGGCCACGATGCGTTTCTGCTGCCGGATGATTTTGACCGCTACGGCGAAATGATTCGCGCCTTTGTGAATAATCTCGCGCCTGCGCCAAACGCTCCGGGCATCGAGAAAGAAGAATTGCCCGGAACCACCAGCATTTTTCACGAGCGCCGGCTCGACTATGACCGCATCGTGGATTTGATTCCGCCGCACGCCAGCGTGCTGGATCTCGGCTGCGGCACCGGCCGGTTGCTGGCGCGGCTCAAGCACTACGGCCGCGGGCGACTGGTCGGCGTTGAACTCGACGAGGAAAAAATCCTCGGCGCACTGCGGCGAAATCTGGATGTTGTCCAAGCTGACTTGAACGCGGGCTTGCACGCATTTGCCGACCAGCAGTTTGATTGCGTGGTGTTGTCGCAAACCTTGCCGGCGGTAAAGGACGTGGAAGGCGTGATTGCCGAAATGCTCCGCGTGGGCGCGACGGGCATTGTCAGTTTTCCCAATCTGGCGTTTCACAAGTTGCGCCGCATCCTTGCCGAGGAAGGCCGCGCGCCGCGCGCCTATGGCTGGCTGCGCGACAAATGGTATGACACGGCGGACATCCGGTTTCTTTCGATTGCAGATTTTGAAGAGTTCTGCCGCGAAAAAAAGTTTCCGATTCAACGGCGCATCGCGCTCGACACCGAAGCAGGAAAAGAAATTTTGGTTGATGCGAACCGTAATGCCGATCTCGCCATTTTTGTGTTGGGCCGCGAGAACAAACACCAGGTCAAACCATGAAGCCAACTGGACGGCCCACGCCGCTTCATCGCAGAATTTCACCAGTCATGCGAGAGGCTTCCCGGCCATCGTCAAATTTAATTTCCACGGCGCTGACCAGACCACTGGAGGTTTCCCGCAAGCGAAAGGCAAATCATGTCGCGTTATCACGGAGTTGAAAGTCATGTCGGCCAGACGCCGTTGATCCGGCTGCGCCGCCTCTCGGAACTGACCGGCTGCGAAATTCTGGGCAAGGCGGAATTCATGAACCCCGGCGGTTCGGTGAAAGACCGCGCAGCGCTGGGCATCATCACCGATGCCGAGGCGAAGGGATTATTAAATCCCGGCGCGACGATCATTGAAGGCACGGCGGGCAACACCGGCATCGGGCTCGCGGTGATCGGTCACACGAAAGGCTATCACACGGCCATCGTTATCAACGAAACTCAGTCGCCGGAAAAAATCAGTCTGCTTCGCACGCTCGGCGCGGAAGTCATTACCGTGCCGGAAAAGCCTTACAGCAATCCCGGCAATTACAATCGCGTCGCCCAGCGGCTCGCAGAGGAAAAAGGCTGGTTCTGGGCAAACCAATTTGACAATACCGCGAACCGGCTGGCGCATTATCGCACCACCGGCCCGGAAATCTGGAAGCAGACAAACGGCGAAGTCACCGCGTTCGTTTCCGCCGTGGGCACCGGCGGCACGCTGGCCGGCACAGCCTTGTATTTGAAGGAGCGCAATTCAAAAGTCGCCACCGTTTGTGCCGATCCCTACGGCGCGGCCATGTGGTCGTGGTTCACCAACGGCAACACCGATACGAAAGACGGTGATTCCTTCGCCGAAGGCATCGGCCAGATGCGGGTGACGAAGAATTTGGAGGGCATCGTGGTTGACCGTGCTTATCGCATTGAGGATCAGCCGGCGCTTACCATCGTTTATCAACTCCTGCGCGAGGAAGGTTTGTTCCTCGGACTTTCTTCCGGCATCAACCTTGCGGGCGCGGTGCGCTTCGCCCTGGAGCGTGGTCCGGGGCAGACGATTGTGACGTTGCTGTGCGACTCCGGTTTGAAATACCAGTCCAAGCTGTTTAATCCAACTTGGCTCAAGGATCACAATCTCGATCCCAACATTCCCATTGAATCCATCCTCACTTGAAACAATTATGGCCAAGCAATCTCAACGCTACTGGCTCACCTTCCCGGCGGAGCGCGCCAAACGGCCGTTGATTTGGGAACTGAGCAAAAAATTTGACCTCGTCTTTGACATCCGCAGCGCCAACGTCACCGACAAGGTTGGCATCATCGCCTTGGAACTCAGCGGCGATCAGAAAATTCTCGCCGCCGCCGTGAAATGGTTGCAGAAAAATGGCGTCGAGGTTGATCCCATCGAACTGGATGTGGTCGAGGGTTGAGTCGGTATTAGGAATTTTTACTCCGTGGCCAGGCCGACCTTGGTGATGTCGAGTTGCTGGAGGACATCGAGGACGGCGACCATGTTTTGATAGTCGGCCTCGTCCGCGCCCTTGACGACGACTTTGAGGTCCGGATCGGACGATTTCATGGCTTTCAGGTCGGCCTTGAGTTCCGCCGGCGTCACCTGCTGCTCGTTGAGCGTGATCTGCCCGTTCGCCGCCACGTTGATCTTGTTGATCTTGGGCTTCTCCTTGCTCGGCGGCGGCGGCTTGCCCGAAGGCAGCGTCATCTCCAGGTTGTTCATCATCTGCGGCGTGGTGATGATGAAGATCACCAGCAACACGAACACCAGGTCCAGCAGCGGCGTGATGTTCAGCTCCGTCATCGTGCCGTGGCCGCGCCGCGTTGTTTTTTTCAGGCTCATTGAAGAACGGGTTCGGTTTGATTCTGCACGTCGAAGCGGATGGTCACGCGCGGCGGAAAATTCGTGGGCGGCGGACGGTCAAAGTTTTTGACCCCATTGAAAACCTGTTTGACCGTCGCATCCCACCGCTCATCGCCGGAACCTTTGAGCCAGGTGGAATTTTCCAGGTTGCCCTGCCGGTCCACGCTCACGGCGACTTCCGCCACAAAATCATCGTCCGCCTCGTCCTCCGGGCGGTGCCATTTCTGACGCAAAACATATTCCATGTAACCTTTGTAAAGCTGCACCGGATCGGAACTGGTCTCGACCGTCTTGCCGCCGCCAAATTCAAACGACGGCATCTCGCTGTTGGGCGGTGCAACCACCGGCGGTGCGGCAACGGGCGGCGCTTGCACCTTTGATGCCTCGACAATTTTGGGAGTTTCCACTTTCGGCGGCTCGGCTTTGGGCGGCTCAATTTTTGGCTTCTCCGGCTCCTTGGGTTTTTCCGGCGGCTTTTCCTTGATCATCTGCACGGCGATGGTGTTCAACTTTTTCCCGAGCAACCCTTCGCGCGCCGCAAAGTAAAACAACACCAGCAGGAGGACGGCGTGAAACGCGACCGAAATGATCAAATTCATTTTCGGCGAGTTCTTAGCTTTGCGCGGTTTGGATTGCGGCAGCATTTTATTTCAACGGGTCGGTTGCCAGATTCACTTTCGGCACGTCCGCCTGCTGGCAGACATCCAGCACGGCGCGGATTTGTTTATACTTCGTATGCGCG
>CAZIFP010000114.1:0-8705 GCA_964538105.1 uncultured Bifidobacteriaceae bacterium | reverse complement strand
TTGCTGACAATCAAATCAAGCCGCGCTTCGTTTGCCAGCGCCGCAAAACCATCGCCTTGCAGGAATTCAATGCGTTCTGCGACCTGATTTCGCGCCGCGTTTTCTTTGGCGAGTGTCAGTGCTTCTGCCGAAATATCCGTGGCCACAATTTTTGCCTCCGGACATTTCGCCGCGAGCGCGATGGCAATGCAGCCGCTGCCGGTGCAAAGATCAAGCGCTTGGTAGGGCGTGCAGTCCTCTGCGCGCCGCCCGGCCGGCAAAGGATTGCCAGCCCTACCTTGAAGAAATTGCCAGCCGAGTTCGGCGAGCAGTTCCGTTTCCGGACGCGGAACCAAAACGTGGCGGTTCACGGCGATTTCATGGCCGCAGAACGAGGTTGAACCGGTGATGTGCTGGAGCGGTTCGCGCTGTCCGCGACGCTTCACGAATTCGCGAAGCGCATCCGTTTCTGCCAGTGTGAGAACGCGGTCAAAATTGAGATACAATTTCATGCGCGGCATTTTCAGCAGATGCGCGAGGAGCAGTTCCGTCTGCAGGCGCGGCGACCCGACATTTTTTTTGCCGAGGAATTCGGTGCTTTTCTGAATCGCTTCGAGGACGGTCACGCGCACAGCTTAAGCAGAAACAGAAGGTTGAACAACTCCGCCGCAGCAAGGAATAGATTTTGCCGTCGGAAATCATTCCACGGTCACGCTCTTGGCGAGGTTGCGCGGCTTGTCCACGTCGCAGCCGCGCGCGACGGCGATGTGATATGCGAATAGTTGCAACGGCACGCTTGCGAGAATCGGATTCAGCAGGTCAAGCGTCGGCGGCAGGTAAATCACATCGTCCGCCACTTTTTTGATGGCCTTGTCGCCTTCGGTTGCCAGCGCGATGATCGGCCCTTTGCGCGCACGGATCATCGCGAGATTTGCCATCGTCTTCTCATACATCGCATCCTGCGGCACGAGAAAAACCGTCGGCGTGTTTTTGTCAATCAGCGCAATCGGCCCGTGCTTCATTTCCGCCGCCGAATAACCTTCGGCGTGGATGTAGGAAATTTCCTTCAACTTCAGCGCTCCTTCGAGCGCGATCGGAAACGTGTAGCCGCGCCCGAGAAAAAAGAAATCGTCAGCCTTCGCATATTTCTTCGCCACTTTTTTCAACGCGTCGTTTTGCGCGAGAATTTTCTCAATCTGCTTCGGCAGCGCTTCCAATCCATGCAAAACGTCCAGCGCGCGCTTGGCGGAAAGATTGCGCAGCCGGCCCAGATGAATTGCCAGCAGCGTCAAAATCGAAATCGTCGAGACAAACGCCTTGGTCGAGGCGACGCCGATCTCCGGGCCGGCGTGCATGTAGATGCCGCCGTCGGATTCGCGCGCGATGGTGCTGCCGACGACGTTGACGATGGCGAGCGCGCGGTGACCGCGGCGCTTCGCCTCGCGCAAGGCGGCCAGCGTGTCCGCCGTCTCGCCGGATTGCGAGAGCACGAGCAGGACGGTGTTTTTTTCCAGCGGACAATTCCGGTAACAAAACTCATGCGCGAACTCAACCTCCACCGGCAGTTGCGCGAGTTCCTCGATCAAATACTCGCCGACGAGCGCCGCGTGCCAGCTCGTGCCGCTCGCCGCGATGATGATACGGTCAATGCCGCGCAATTCCGCCGTGGTCATGTTCAAGCCGCCGAACTTGGCCGTCGCGCCTTCAAAATCCAAACGACCGCGCAAAGCGTTTAAGATGGTTTGCGGCTGCTCGTAAATTTCCTTGAGCATGAAGTGCGCGTGCTTGCCGCGCGCCACATCCTCCTGCGAAAATTCCAGGTTGCTAACCTGCACGTTCGCCGTGTCCGCGCCGAGATTTTGCACGTCAAAGCGTTCCGGCGTGATCGTGGCCACGTCATAGTCGTTCAGGTAAACGACTTTTTTCGTGTGCGCAACAATGGCGTTGGCGTCGCTGGCAAGAAAGTTTTCACCCTTGCCGATGCCGATTATGAGCGGCGAGCCGCGCCGCGCGCCGATAATTGTGTCCGGGAAATCCGTGCAGATGACCGCGAGTCCGTAGGTGCCGATGACTTCGCGCAACGCGTCGCAGACGGCTTGTGCCAAAATGTTGCCGTCACCATTCGCACCGCTTTTCGCGCGGCGGCTTTCATAATAATCGCCAATCAAATGGGCGAGCACTTCCGTATCGGTGTCGGATTTGAACTTGTGCCCGGCGCGGATGAGCTTTTGCTTGAGCGCGTCGTAATTTTCGATGACGCCGTTGTGGACGACGGCGATTTTGCCGGAAGCGTCGAGGTGCGGATGGCAGTTGGTGTCGGATGGAATACCGTGCGTGGCCCAGCGCGTGTGGGCGATGCCAAGGCTGCCGGCGGCGGGTTCGGACTTCAGGACGCGGGCGATGCCGTCGTCAATCCGGCCCTTTTTCCGGCGCAAAGCAAGTCTGCCGCCATCCAGGATGGCGACGCCCGCGCTGTCGTAGCCGCGATATTCCAGCCGCCGCAAGCCCTCGAGCAGGATGGGCGAGGCCGCCTTTTTCCCGACGTATCCGATGATGCCGCACATATTAAGTTTTAAGTTTTGAGTTTTGAGTTTTAAGTTCGCGGCTCAAAATCCAATCTGCCATTTCCGTCAAATTCTCCACGGCGACGGCGCGCTTGATTTGTTCTGCGTCGGCAACCTCCACTTCCGCGCCATAGCCGGTGCGGACAAGAATACATTTTTTCACGCCGGCATTCCAGCCGCATTCCAGATCAATCAACTTGTCGCCGACAATGAAACTTTCCGCGAGGTTCAAATTGAACTCATCTCGCGCGTCGAACAAAAACTGCGGCGACGGCTTGCGTCCCCGGCTCGGCTGGTCCGGCGCTTCGGGCGCGATGTAAATTTTTCCGAAGCGCACTCCGTCGCGCGCAAACTCGCGGGCCAGATGCTCGTTCACGCGGTCCGCGTCGGCAAGCGTGAAGTAGCCGCGCCCGACGCCCGACTGGTTCGAGACGATGAACAGTTGAAAGCCCGCATCCGCCAGCTGCTTCAACGCCGCGGCCGCACCGGGAAAAATGGCGACGTCTTCCGGCCGGCACAGATAGTTTTTCTCCGCGATCAGCGTGCCGTCGCGGTCGAAGAAGATGGCCCGGTTCATTCCGATCATTCCGGGGATTGTGAATTTAACCGGGCAAGAATGAAATTGAATTTTTTATCCGGCACGGGCATTCTGACTACTTAAAGCTGTCACGCAGCCATTCGACCATAAATTATATCATATGAGCAAAGGCAGACTGGGAATTTTGGTGGGCGGCGGTCCGGCCCCCGGACTCAACGGTGTCATCGCGGCGGCCACCATCGAAGGCATCAACCAAGGCTACGAAGTCATCGGCTTCCGCGACGGCTTCAAGCACATCGCCGCCGGCGACACCACACAGATCAAGCCCCTGTCCATCCGCGATGTGAAGGACATCCACCTCAAGGGTGGTTCGATCCTCGGCACCGCGCGCACGAACCCGACCAAGTCCGAGGAGCAGATGAAGAATATTTTCACCGTGTTCGACAAGCTCGGCATCACCGCGCTCGTCAGCATCGGCGGCGATGACACGGCGTTTTCCGCCAGCTACGTCGCCAAATACAGCCAGGGCAAAATCAAGGTCGCGCATGTGCCCAAGACGATTGACAACGATCTGCCGCTGCCCGGCACCGCGCCGACGTTCGGCTACGAAACCGCCCGCCACTACGGCGTGCAGATCGTCCGCAATTTGATGGAAGACGCGCGCACCACATCGCGCTGGTATCTCATCATCAGCATGGGCCGCGCCGCCGGCCATCTCGCGCTCGGCATCGCCAAGGCTTCTGCGGCGACGCTCTCGATCATTTCCGAGGAATTCCGCGGCCGCACCGTCACCGTGGATGAAGTCTGCGACATCATCATCGGCTCCATCATCAAGCGCACCGCCGAAGGTTCGCGCTACGGTCTGGTTGTCCTCGCCGAAGGATTGATTGAATCGCTCGGCGAAAAAGGTCTCATCGCTGCGCTGCCCGACGGCCAGTTGGAACGCTTTGGCAAAGTCATCCGCGACGACCACGGCCACCTGCGCCTGGGCGAAATCGAATTTGGCCGCCTGATGAAGGAACTGTTGACCGCGCGCCTTGAAAAGCTTGGCATCAAGATGGCCTTCATTGACAAGGATCTTGGCTATGAACTGCGCTGCGCCGACCCGATTCCGTTCGACGCCGAATACACCCGCGACCTCGGATATGCGGCGGTGAAATTCCTCCGCTCGCCAGAAGCCGAGAAATACGGCGCCATCATCAGCTTTGTGGACGGCAAGATGAACCCGCTGCCCTTCGACCAGATGCTCGACCCCAAGACCGGCCGCATGCAGAACCGCAAGGTCAACGTGGACGGCGAAGCATACGAATGCGCCTGCGCCTACATGATCCGCCTCGAGTGCGAAGATTTTGAGGACGCCAAGCAGCTCGCCAAACTCGCCGCCGTCATCAAGATGCCCCCCGAACAGTTCAGAGCGCGTTTCGGCTACCTGGTCGGCATCAAGTAAAATTTATCGCACGCGAACGGCGGCGGGGAATTTCCTGCCGCCGTATTTATTTGAACAACCAAGACGCAAAGTCGCGAAGTTTATAAAATGGTTTTACTTTGCGCCTTCGCGTCTTTGCTGTTCAATTTCCGAAATGAAACCGCTCGCTGACTGCCAGCTTTATACCTTCGTGGACACGGCCTACCTGCACGGCCGCGCACCCGAACTCGTCGCGCAACAGCTTTGCGACGGCGGCAGCGACTTGATCCAGCTCCGCGCCAAAAATTCTTCGCCGGATGAAATCCGGGTGCTGGCGGGAAAAATTTTGCCGGTCACGCGTCGCGCAAATGTCAGACTCGTAATCAACGACCATTTAGAAATCGCCCGCGAAACCGGCGCGGAATTCTGCCACCTCGGACAGGAAGATTTTTTTGATGCCGGATTCAAAAGTGTTTCCGAACTGAAAATTCAAAATTCAAAATTCAAAATTGGTTTAAGCACGCATGCACCAGAACAGGCGCGAAGCGCGCTCGACGCCAGCGCGGATTACATTGCCATCGGACCAATTTACGCCACAGGCACCAAGCCGACCGCGAAACCGGTGACGTTGGAATATGTCCGCTGGGCGGCGGCAAACGTGACTGTTCCGTGGTTCGCCATCGGCGGCATCAATTTGCAGACGCTCGACAACGTGCTTGCGGCAGGCGCGACGCGCATCTGCGTCGTTTCGGCCATTCTCAACGCGCCGGACATCGCCAAAACCTGCGCGGAATTCCGGCGACGATTAAAATAATCTTTTGTAAGAGGCTTTGCGCGGATCGTGTTCGGACCGGTGACAAATCAAAGTCTGAACCCATTCGGACAAACGCCGGCCCAGGCGGCGGCAGGCTTCGCGCTCGGCGTCATTGCGCGGCCGGCCCGCGCACAGCGCACCGTAGTGCAGCGTCTGGCCCGGCGCAACATAATCCGGCACGCCGAAAACCAGCAGACCGTAGTTCATCAGCACGATTTGCAGCGCGAGACACGTCAATTCGCCGCCGCCCGCCGCGCCGCCAGTTGAAGAAAACGCGCAGCCGAGCTTGCCCTCGATTTTCGGCCAGAGCGGTTGCGCGGTCACGTCCCACCAGCGCTTCATTTCCCACGCGATCGTCCCCATGTGCGTCGGCGAACCGACCGCGATGCCGTCGCACCACACGAGGTCGTCGGCCGTCGCCTCGGCGACGCTTTTCAGCCGGACGTCCGTGTCCGGCACGGCTGCCGCGCCTTCGGCGACCAAGTCGGCCATCATCTTGGTGTGGCCGCCGTCGCTGTGATAAAAAACCAAAATCCGCGCCGGGCGAGCCATGTCGTTTTCCATGCGAAGATGATACACGCCTGTCAAGTTCTCCAAACGTGCAATTCATCAACGAAGGATTTTGAACTGTTTCCGACAAATGGATGCGCTTGCACATTGACCTGAATGGCCGGCTTTGCCTATCTTCGGGTCAACTCAAAGGTGCAAACGTGAACATCCGCAAGGCCGTCATTACCGCCGCTGGCAAGAACCAGCAAACGCTTCCGCTCCAAACTCTCGTTGACCGCGACGGCGTTTCCAAATCCGCACTCGCCATTCTGATCGAAGAGGTCACCAATGCCGGCATTGAGGAAATCGCCGTGGTCATCAGCCCCGGCGCCGGTCCGGCATACGCGGCGGCCGCCGGTGTTCATGCGCGACGGGTGCAGTTCATCGAACAGCCCACGCCGCTGGGCTACGGCCACGCCGTCCATTGCGCCGCCAAATATACCGGCACGGAGCCGTTTCTGCTGCTTGTCGGCGATCATTTGTATTTGAGCAACGCCGCCAATTCCTGCGCCCGTCAGCTTGTCGAAACCGCGCAGGCCGAGAATTGTTCCGTGTCCGCCGTGCAGGCGACGCACGAGAGCAAGCTTCCATACTACGGCGCGGTCGGTGGACGGCTGGTGGCGGGCCGGCAGCGGCTTTACGAAATTGAATCGGTCCGCGAAAAACCCACACCCACCGAGGCGGAACAGACGCTCGTGGTGCCGGGTTTGCGCGCCGGTCATTACCTTTGTTTTTTCGGCATGCATGTTCTCACGCCGGCAGCAATGGAAATTCTGGGCCGCTTGCTGGCCGGGCCGCCGCACAACGACCGCGTGCAGCTTTCCACCGCGCTGGCGGAACTCGCGCGGCGCGAACGCTATCTCGCCAGCGAACTGCTCGGCCGCCGCCACGACATCGGCGAGCGCTATGGCCTGCTAACGGCGCAGCTCGCTCTGGCGCTGGCCGGAAAAAACCGCGACGAGGTTTTAAGCCATCTCGTTGAACTGCTCGCGCAAAACCAGAAGTAGTTCATGTCCCGCCTCACGCGCATCATCACCTCGCCGGACGCCGCCATCTGCGATCAATCGCTGGAAACAGTTTGCGCCGGATTGGATGCCGCCGAACTGCTTGCCGAGGCTACGGAGTTGGACGTGTTTCGCCGCGACGCCAAAAATTTATACAAACGCGTTCGCGCGCTGTTTTTTCTTTACGCCATCCATCGGTTTTACCTGCCGGCCAATCTGAAATCTCACGCGGCGTCAGCCAATGCCTTGATTCCATTCAACGGATACGAGCATCTGTTGCAACGGCGCTTCGAGGAGGCAATTGATGTTTTTCTGAAAGCCCAGCAGGCCGGAGGACCGAGCGACGGACTTTGCAGCGCGCTGGCGGCGGCGTATCAGCGGCTCGGTTTCCAGACGCTCGCCGACCAGGTGCGACGCAGTGTCCGCAGCGTGCGCGGCAATCAATGGATGTTCCGCATGGGCCATCCCGCCGACCAGCCGCTGCGGCTGCGGCCCGAGCTGTTGCGCCGCGATCCGGCAACCGGCGCGTATCCCATTTTGCGCGAAACCACGCCGGTGCGCATGGACCTGACGCATTGCGGCTGGAGCGACATTTTTTTTCTCGGCATGGATTATCCGACCGGCGCGAAGGTGCTGAATGTCTCGATTGACCTCGCCGTTCATGGTCGTGACAAATCGCCACGCCCGCCGGTCGAGGCGTATCTTCGCGTGATCGAAGAACCGGTGCTGCGGCTGACGAGCGTGGATCTCGGCTGCACGGCGGACATCCGCAGCCTGAATGAAGTTTTTGATTTCGCGAAAGATTATCTCGGCCTGCTAAAGGCGGCGGTCATCGCCAGCGGCATCGTGCCGCCAGGCATCGAAGGTTCCGGCCAGGACCTCACCGACTTGCTGGCGCGCATCGTCGGCGCGGGGCGCGGACTGGAACTGGTCAGTTGCGTCAACAACATTCCCAAAGGCTCGCGGCTCGCGGTTTCAACCAATCTGCTCGCCGCGCTCATCAGCGTTTGTATGCGCGCGACCGGCCAAGCGCAATCACTCACCGGCGGTTTGCAGGAAAACGAGCGGCGCATCGTGCTGGCGCGGGCGTTGCTTGGCGAATGGCTCGGCGGCTCCGGTGGCGGCTGG
The DNA here is from genome assembly GCA_964538105.1 of uncultured Bifidobacteriaceae bacterium. Classification (GTDB taxonomy): domain Bacteria; phylum Verrucomicrobiota; class Verrucomicrobiia; order Limisphaerales; family UBA11358; genus UBA11358. The sequence continues at coordinate 724 of CAZIFP010000114.1, read as the reverse complement.
CAGGATTCCGGCGGCGTGTGGCCGGCGATGAAATTGATTGAAGGCGCGATCGCGCTGAAAGGCGATCCGGAGTTCGGCATCAGCCGAGGACGTCTTATGCCCACGCACCGGATTCTCGATGCGAAAGATGCCTCGCCGGAAACGCGGCGCAAGCTGCAGGATTCACTGGTGCTGGTTCATGGCGGCATGGCACAGAATGTCGGACCAATTTTGGAAATGGTGACTGAAAAATATCTATTGCGCTGCGGTCCGGAATGGCAGGCGCGGCAGGAGATGCACGATGTGCTGCATGAAATCCTCGGCGCGCTCCGCACTGGAGACGTGCGGACCATTGGCGCGGCCACCACCCGGAATTTTGAAAAACCGATTCAGGCTATCATTCCGTGGGCAACCAATTTTTTCACGGAAACCATCATCGCCAAAATCAGCAAGGAATTCGGCGCGGACTTCTGGGGTTTCTGGATGTTGGGCGGCATGTCCGGCGGCGGCATGGGTTTTATTTTTGCGCCGGAGCGCAAGGCTGAAGCGCAAAAGCGTTTGCAGGAAATCATGTCGGCCACCAAAAACGAACTGGCCGCCGCCCTGCCCTTCGCCATGGAACCGGTCGTCTATGATTTTGCCATCAACGAGCGCGGCACTTGGGCCGACCTGCTCACCGGTGCCGATGGATTGATGCCGTCCGGCTATTACACCATGACCGTGCCGCCGTTGTTGCGCCAGAACT
>CAZIFP010000113.1:0-8814 GCA_964538105.1 uncultured Bifidobacteriaceae bacterium | reverse complement strand
ACGGCACCTGCATCCGCGATTACATCCACATCCGGGATCTGGCGCAGGCGCACATCCTCGGCCTCGCGCCCGGCAAAACCGGCTTTTACAACCTGGGTAACGGCGGCGGTTATTCCGTGCGCGAGGTGATTTCAATGTGCGAAAAAGTCACGGGCAAAATAATTCCCGTGGTGGAAAAGCCGCGCCGTCCCGGCGATCCGCCCCGGCTCGTGGCCGCCGCCGACAAGGCGATCCGCGAACTGGGCTGGCAGCCGAAATTTCCGAAGCTCGAAGACATCGTAGCGACCGCGTGGGCGTGGCATCAAAAAAATCCGAACGGCTACGCCGACTAAGACGCCGACGATATTTGTCGGCGGGCAACCCTCACTGTGATTCCGTCGGTTCATCCACCAGCAGCGGTGGTGGTGTGAATTTGGGGGCGGGCGGCATTTCTGCCCGCCTCATTTTCAGCCCATGCGCGATTTGCGAGGTTTCAATCTTCTTTTTCACCTGATCCACGAGCCGGTGCATTTGCGATTTGTTGACGCTGTTCAGCATGGCGGTTTCCTCGGTGATCAAATCGTTTTCGAAGGCGCCGAGCAGTGACTGCTCAAAACTGTGCCAGCCGGCGACGTTGCCGGATTCAATGATGTCGGAAAGCCGGCGGTTTTCATTTTCACCCAGGGAGATGACTTCGCGCGAACGCATGCTGCTGCCCATCAATTCGGTGACCAGCAGTCGTCCGCCGCCGATTTTTTGAACCAGCCGCTGGCTGACAATGTAACGCAGACAGCCAACCAGCCGCTCGCGCACCTGCGCCTCCTCCTCCTGGCTGAACATGCCCAGAATGCGGGTGATGGTCTGCCCGGCGCTGATGGTGTGCAGGGTGCTGTAAACCACATGGCCGGTCTCCCCGGCGGTGAGCGCAATTTCCATGGTCTCGCGGTCGCGGATTTCGCCGACAAAAATAATTTTTGGCGCCTGGCGCAGCGCGGCCCGCAGGCCTTCGGGGAAACTGAAAAAATCGCGCCCCAGTTCGCGCTGGCTGAACGTGGCCTTGAGCTGCGGGTGCAAAAACTCCACCGGGTCTTCCAGCGTGACGACATGCACCTCGCTCGTCAGGTTGATTTCATTTAACATCGCCGCCAGCGTCGTCGTCTTGCCGCTGCCCGTGCCGCCGGTCACAAACACCAGGCCGGTTTTTTCCTTGATGATTTCGCGGAACACCGGGGCCAGCTTCAGCGATTCCAGCGAGGGAATCTGCGACTGCAGCCGGCGCAGCACCATGGCGTAATTTCCATTCTGTCGGTAGATGTTGACGCGAAAACGGCACAGGTTTGACAGCGAGTAGCTGCAATCGCAAGAGCCGTGATCAGCCATGTCCTGGAGCAGGCGCGGATTGCCGTTGATGATGGCGCGGGCCAGGCTTTCGATGCGGTCACTGGCCAGCACGGGTTCCGGCTTGAACGACTGGAGCCGTCCGTGAACTTCGATCTGCGGAGCCTTGCCGGTCACGAAGAGCAGGTCGGAAATCCCCTCGGCACTTAGGATCATAGCTGTAAGCAAACCGTCCAGTTCGCCGGTTGAAATGTTTTCCTTCAAAGGTTCGTTCATAATCTTTAAAATTAGCTTGGAAAATGTTTGTCCAGATCAGGACGGCAAACAAGGCTCAAAATTCTTCGCCGGTTTCTTTCAGACAAAGGTGTCGGCAGCTTCCGTAAATTTTTTCTTGCCAAAGCCGCCGCTCCGCAGGCATGTTCCGACATGGCAGCGACGCGCAATTCCATCTTCGACGATCCGTTCTACCAACCGGCGGACAAGTTTTTCCCCGCGAACACCAAGATCGGCCTGACGTTTGACGACATCACGCTGGCTACGCTTTACTCGGAAATCCTGCCGCGCGACACTCATCTTGAAACGACGCTGGCGGACGGACTGCATCTGCACATTCCGGCGATCTCCGCCGACATGGACACCGTGACCGAATCGCGCATGGCCATCGCGATGGCGCTCAACGGCGGCCTCGGCCTGATCCATTACAACATGCCGGAGCGGCAGCAGCTTTCCGAAGTCAGCCGCGTGAAAAATCACGTCCACGGCTTGATTCAGGAACCGATCCAGATTGCGCCCGACCAGCTCATCGGCGACGTGTTGGCCTTGATCGAACAGAAAAAATTCGGTTTCAGCACTTTTCCCGTGGTGGAGGCGAACGGAAAACTGGTCGGTCTTTTGTCCGGCCATGTGGTGAAGCCACGTTACGCCGCCAAAAAAGTTTCCGAGGCGCTCACGCCGCGCCAGCAGGTTCATACCGTCACGAAAAAGGAACTGGGCCGCGACCCGATTGCCCGCGCCGACAAATTTTTCACCGAGCACATCGGCATCCACAAGCTGCTCGTGGTGGATGATGATGATCACTTGCACGGATTGATCACGATGAGCGACGTCGAGCGCATCACGCAGGAACGCAAGGCGCAGTTCAAGCCCGCGCGCGACGCGCATCACCACCTCATCTGCGGCGCGGCGGTTTCAGCCACGCGCAATGCGTTTGGCGAGCTCGATAAAAAGCGGATTCTTGAACACGTCGGCGGACTCGTAGAACGCGGCGTGGACGTGGTCGCGGTTTCCACGGCGCACGGCCACACTAAAGGCGTCGGCGACATGGTAAAGGTTTTGCGCGATGCTTTTCCAAAGCTGCCCATCATTGCCGGCAACGTCACCAGCGCGGCGGGCGTGGAATTTCTCGCCGACTGCGGCGCGGATGCCATCAAGGTCGGGCAGGGGCCTGGTTCGATTTGCACCACGCGCATTGTCGCGGGCGTGGGCATTCCGCAGATGACCGCGCTTTACGTCTGTTCGCGCGCGGCGGCGAAGAAAAAAGTTTCCATCCTCGCCGACGGCGGCATCACGAAATCCGGCGACATCGTGAAGGCGCTGACGCTGTCGCAGGCGGTCATTTGCGGCGGCATTTTTGCCGGTTGCAACGAGGCGCCGGGCGACGTCGTGGAAATCAGTGGCAAACTTTACAAGCAGTATCGTGGCATGGGCAGCCTGGCGGCGATGCGCACCGGCTCGGCGGCGCGTTACGGCCACGACAAAAATCCCACGCAGAAAGTCGCCGCCGAAGGCATCGAGGCGCTCAAGGAGGCGTGCGGCTCGGTGGACCGCGTGCTGGCGCAGCTCATCGGCGGCATCCAGAGCGGCATGGGTTATCTCGGCGCGAAAAATCTGGAACAGCTCCGCGAGAAGGCGCGTTACATCCGAGTCAGCCCCGCCGGCATGCGCGAAGCCGCGCCGCACGATGTGGTGGAATTGAAGACGGGAAATTGATCCGATGATCTTTTAGTCAATCACTTTTTCCATCCGTAATTCAACAATGAATCATTTCCAGGGAGATAGTCCGTTTTAATTTTGCTTCGCAGCTTTGCGTTTTAGCTGATGTCCTCGTTGTGCTGTTGTCATTCCATCGCGTATGCTGCGGACTGTGATTCATAAAGTTCACGAGATCGCGGCGGAAGTGATCCGGCAAAGCGGCAAGGACAAGCCGGCGGACGCCGCGTTGCGCGAAGTCCTCAAGCAGATCAAAGACCTCGCGCCGTTTGACGCGACGGAAATCGCCCGGACTGTTTTCATCTATTACCGCTGGCATGTCTGGCTGCGCGACGAGCGCGGCGTGGAATCCAAGATGCGCCTCGCGTTGCGACTGGACGACCGGTTCCGCGCGGACGAATCGAGCGTGCCGCTGGCCGAACTGCGCGAGAATGCCGTGCCCGCCTGGACGGCGGAGCAAATGGACGTGAGCGACGAGTGGCTGCTTTCACTGCAACGGCAGCCGAAACTGTGGCTGCGTGCCAAGCACGGCACGGCGGCGGCGATGGCGGAAAAACTATTTGGCGCGGAGGTCAGTGAATTGCTACCGGATGCTTTGTTGTTTCGCGGCGAGGAGGATTTGTTCAAGACGCCGGAGTTTCACGCGGGCGAATTTGAAATTCAGGACATCGCGTCGCAGGTTGTCAGCCTGCTCTGCGACCCAAAGCCCGGCGAGACGTGGTGGGATACTTGCGCCGGCGAGGGCGGCAAGACGCTGCACTTGTCCGACCTGATGCAGAACAAGGGACTCATCTGGGCGAGTGACCGCGCAGAATGGCGGCTGACGAAACTCAAGCGGCGCACGGGCCGCGCGAAGGTTTTCAATTATCGCTCGGTGTCCTGGGACGGCGGCGCGAAGCTGCCGACGAAGACGAAATTTGACGGCATGCTGGTGGATGCGCCGTGCAGCGGCATCGGAACGTGGCAGCGCAATCCGCAGGCGCGCTGGACCACGGAACCGAACGATGTGTGCGAGCTTTCCGAAATCCAGAAAAAACTTTTGGCGAATGTCGCGCCGAGCGTGAAGCCTGGCGGCAAATTGATTTTCTCCGTCTGCACGTTGACGCGTGCCGAGACGACGGAAGTGGCGGAAGATTTTAATTCCAAGTTTGCGGCGGAGTTTGAGCCGATGGAATTGCCAGAGATTTCCAGTAGTCAGAGCCGGCTCACGTCGGCTGCCACAAAAATGATCTGGCCGCAGGATTTGGGCGGGAACGGCATGTTCATCGCCGGTTGGCGGCGGAAGAAAACGTAGCGGCTCCTCGGCAGAGAGCCGCATTTCAATATCATTTAGCGGCGGTCTGCCGACGCGCCGCTACTGGATGTTTCTAAAATCTTTTCGAGGATTTTACGCATGTCCTCGTTGTGCTGCTGCGAAGCGAGGCCAAAGGCTTGGACGATGTCGAGCAACAGGTCTGAATTCTCGCGGTTGAAATTATAATAGACGGTTTCTTTGGAATGGGCTTTTCCCGCCGAACGCGGCGAGCCGTCCATCGCCAGCACTCCGTTCATCGGCAGGCAGACATAAATCATCGCCTGATAGCCGACGGCGCGCTGTTTCTGCTTCAACTGGATTTGCACCCAACCGTGTGGCGTGGTTTTGGTGAATTGCGGCAACCGCTGGACGGCGCTTTGAAATCCGTCCCCAGCCATGTTGGTCGAAGTCTCCACTCGCACGATTTGGTTTTCTTCAAACTGGGCCGGCTGAATTCTTTTCAATGATTCAATTTCAATGGTGAGATCGTTGGTTGAAAGAATTCCAACGCGCACGGATTCAAAAATGATTCTGGCCAGCTCGTGTCCGTATTTCTTTGCGCCGTTGCTGGTGAATTGAATCTCCGGGACGATGCTGGGACTGTTGGTGTTCGGGAGGTCGTAGCCGATCTGCCATTCGAGATAATATTTTCCGTCCAGCAAAGTTTTGGAAGGCGCGACCGGCACGCCGAAGCCGTCGGCGGATTTTTCCTTCCGCGCACCTTGCCCGTGACATCAGTCAGCGGCAGCCGGACGCGAACCGCGTCGCCATTGGTGAAAATGATGATCTGCTTGTAATCGGCATCCGCACCGAACGCACCGGGAACGGAGGCGTAAAAGAAAAGGCAAAGCAGGATGACGGCAAATCTTCGCATCACGAGAAATGGCTTAACGGTTTGCGCCGCCGGTTTCAACTCACAATTTTAAGTTCCACGCGTCGGTCAAATATTTTTCGGCGGCGAGCTGCCGAATATCCTGCTCCGGAAAATTTTGCAATTCATCTGTCGCGTTCCAGGCTTTTTGCAACGCGGCTTTGACTTGTCCCGCGGGCAGGTTGAGGTTCACCAGGAAATCGTCGTGGCTGCGGCTGGCCCGGTAGTCAGGTTGCAACGACGGCATCCGTAGATATTCACCGACGAGCGCGAGGTCGAAGTTCAGAAGAAAAGTCCCGTGGAAAAGCAGGAATTTTTTCTTCCGCCGCTGCGAATTGCCGGAAAATTTCAATTCGCCGAGGCAAAGGTCGGTGTGGCCGCGAACGGAAATTGCGGATTGCGGATTGTGGATTGCGGATTCAATCGCCGTGCGGTTGCGTTCCATGATGAACTCGTTGGCCGAGGTGATGCTGCGACACGGCCCGTCTCCGGTGATGCCCAGGATGAGCGAGTAGTTCAAACAGCCCGGACCTTGCAACACCGTCCCGCCGCCGGTGCAGCGCCGGAAAATCGAAACTCCTTTCGCCGCACACGCGGCGACATTCACTTCGTTTGCCACTTTGTTCGCGTAACCGACGACAACGAAGGTTTCGCGCGGTTCCCAAAACAGCAGGGCTTCCTCACCGTGGCCGTTTTCGCACCAATCCAGCAGCGCTTCGTCGCCCGCCAGTTGTTCGGCGGGCGAGGACAGGTTGAGATTGCACCACTTCATGCTAGAGTAATTTCACTGGCGTTGGCCGGGCGGATTCGGTTTAATCTGGTTGCGCATTCCCTGCGCTGGAGCGTGAATTTACTCAAGTGAAAGCATCAAAAAAAGATATTTACAGTTCGCGTGGCACGTCCGCGTCCACCGGCAACGGCGACAAGATGTCCGAATCGTTGCAGTCGGTGTTTGAGCTGGCCATGCAAAGCCAGGGGCCGGAGCGCACGGCGCAATTGCTGGAAAAGCTCGCGGAACAATTGCGCACCGCGCCGCGCCCGTCCGCCAGCCTGACCACGCCCTACGTCAATACCATTCCGCCGGATCAACAGGCGGCGTTTCCCGGCGACCGCGACCTCGAACGCCGCATCAAGAGCATCATCCGCTGGAACGCGATGGCGATGGTGGTGAAGGCGAATTCCAACACGAACGTCGGCGGTCACATCGCGTCGTTCGCGTCGTCGGCGACGCTTTACGAAGTGGCGCAGAATCACTTTTTCCGCGGCGCGACGGAGGATTTTCCCGGCGACATCGTTTATTTTCAGGGGCACGCCGCGCCCGGCATGTATGCGCGGGCCTATCTCGAAGGCCGTCTGGACGAAAGCCACCTGAAAAATTTCCGGCAGGAACTCGCCGAGGGCGGCGGGCTGTCGTCATATCCGCATCCTTATTTGATGCCGGAATTCTGGCAGTTTCCCACGGTCTCGATGGGTCTCGGCCCGGTGATGTCGTTGTATCAGGCGCGGTTCAACCGCTATTTGCAGGCGCGTGGTCTCGTGAAGTGGAAGGAAGAACCGAAAGTCTGGGCGTTTCTCGGCGACGGCGAATCGGACGAGCCGGAATCACTCGGCGCAATCACGCTCGCGGCGCGCGAGAATCTCGACAACATCATCTGGGTGGTGAATTGCAACTTGCAGCGGCTCGACGGCCCGGTGCGCGGCAACGGAAAAATTATTCAGGAGCTCGAAGGCATGTTTCACGGCGCAGGCTGGAATGTCATCAAGGTCATTTGGGGAACGGAATGGGATGACATTATCAAACGCGACAAATCCGGACTGCTGCTCAAGCGCATGGACGAATGCGTGGATGGCGATTATCAGAAATACATCGTCGAGCCGGGCAGCTACACGCGGAAGCATTTCTTCGGCAAATATCCGGAACTGCTCGAACTCGTGACGCATTTGAGCGACGAGCAGATTTCCAAGCTGCTGCGCGGCGGCCATGACGTGCGCAAGATGTATGCGGCCTACAAATCCGCGATGGACCACAAGGGCCAGCCGACGGTCGTGCTTGCCAAGACGGTAAAGGGCTACGGCCTCGGCGAAGCGGGCGAAGGCAAAAACATTTCGCATCAGCAGAAAAAAATGAACGAGAAGGAACTCCGCGAGTTCCGCGCGCGTTTTGACATTCCAATCAGCGACGATGTCATTGCCGACATGCCGTTTTATCGTCCGCCGGCGGACAGCCCGGAGATGAGATATCTGCTGGCCCAGCGCAAGAAACTCGGCGGTTTTGTGCCGGCGCGCATCGTCAAGCCGGCCAAGCTTGACGTGCCCAAGCTCGAATCATTTGCCGAGTTTTTCTCGCCGTCCAAAACGGAAATTTCCACCACCACGGCATTCGGCGGCTTGTTGAGGTTTTTGCTGAAACAAAAAGACTTCAGTAAAAACATCGTGCCAATCATCCCTGATGAAGCGCGCACGTTTGGTTTGGATGTGTTGTTCCGCGAGATTGGGATCTATTCACCGAAAGGCCAGCTTTACGAACCGGTGGACAGCAAAACGCTCTCGTATTATCACGAGGCCAAGGACGGCCAGATTTTGGAGGAAGGTATCAGCGAGACGGGCGCAATGTCGTCGTTCCTCGCCGCCGGCACGAGTTATGCCACCAACGGCGTGCCGATGGTTCCGTTTTACATTTATTACTCAATGTTCGGTCCGCAGCGTGTCGGCGATTTGTTCTGGCTTGCCGGCGACATCCGCGCCAGAGGCTTTTTGCTCGGCGCGACTTCCGGCCGCACGACGCTCAATGGCGAAGGCCTCCAACATCAGGACGGCCACAGCCTGCTGCACGCGAGCACGATTCCGACGTGTTTGCCATACGACCCGGCGTTCAGCTACGAACTCGCCGTCATCATCGCCGACGGTTTGCGCCGGATGTTCGTTGAGAACGAGGACATTTTTTATTACCTCGCCGTTTATAACGAAAATCATGCGATGCCCGCGATGCCCGCCGGCTGCGAGGACGGCATCTTGAAAGGCTTGTATAAATTCAAGCCCGGTGCGGAGGACAAAAAAATCAAGGCGCACATTTTTGGCAGCGGCTCGATAATGCAGTCGGCGTTGAAGGCGCAGGAAATTCTCGCGGAAAAATACGGTGTCAGCGCTGATGTCTGGAGCGCGACCAGCTACAAGCTGCTGCGCACCGACGCCATCCGCTGCCAGCGCTGGAACATGCTGCATCCGACGGAAACGCCGAAGAAATCCTACGTTGATTCCTTGCTGGCAAAAGAGTCGGGCGCATTCGTCGCCGTGTCGGACAACATCCGCACCGTGCCGGACCAGATTGCGTCGTGGGTTCCCG